>JAYUFF010000980.1:0-9256 GCA_043738825.1 Schlesneria sp. | reverse complement strand
TCGGCTTGCCGTTGTCGTACCGATAGTCGTGCGGCAGCGTGAGCTTCGCATTGTTGTCGAACACCTCGGCGAGATTCCCTTGCAGGTAGCGGTTGTACTTGCCGCCGCCGTCGAATTTTTCATCGACCTTCTTCATCTCATCACGCAACTTGTTGATGACGTTGCCGCCGCCAAACATCTTGTCGTTGGCCCCGCGCCGCGTGGACGTGCCGAACGTGAAGGCCGCCATCTCGTAAAACTCTTTCTGAGTCCAGCGGTCGAACGGATGATCGTGACACTGCGCACAACCGATCTGCGTGCCGAGGAAGATCCGCACCGTGTTGTTCATCGCGTCGAGCGGCATCCCCGCGTCACGCAGGATGTAACCGGCGGCGGGGTTGTCCCAGACCTTGCCCTCGGCCGTCAGCATCTCGTAGACAAACTTGTCGTACGGCTTGTTGGTCTCCAGCGATTCCTTGACCCATTCGCAGTACGGCCGGCCGGGGACGTTGTTCGTCAGTTGCCCGTCCTTCAGCCGCAGAATGTCAGTCCAGTAGTTGTAGAAGTTGCTGGCATAGCCCGCCTGGCCGAGCAGCGTATCGACGATCTTCGACCGCTTCTCGGTGTCGCTGTTCCCGGCGAACGCCCGCACCTGCTTGTACGACGGGATCGTGCCACTGATGTCCAGGTAGACTCGACGAATGAACTGCTCGTCGGTGGCCACCGGGTTGGGTGTGACCTTGTGCTTCGCGTAGTTGGCTTCGATCAGCGCATCGATCTTCGCGGCGGAGGCCACGGCCTTGGATCGTGTACTGTTGTCGATCAGCGTCGTCTTGACCTTGCGTTCGGGAACGGGCGGCGGCGGCTCGACCTTCTTCTTCGCCTTGGCGTTCTTCTTCTGTTGAGCCTGCGCGGGCGAAGGGCCGAAGTCGGAGAGAGCCCCGCCGAAGACAACGGCCAGGGCCGCAATGCCTCCAACCAGCGCGAGGAGTGACGAGCGACGAACAGACATGGTCGAGACCCTTCCACCAAACCAGACGAGATGCCACATCGAACCAACTCAAGACGGGGACCGCTTCGCGGACGGGATGATAGCCTAGTTTCTTCTGACAAACATGCGATCCGAATTCCTGAATCGCCCGACAGATTCAAGCCCACGCCGGTGAATCCGGTGCTATCGCCTTGTTGAATCTGGGAGATGGGGTGCCACGGTCACGGAGCTTCGACGTGGCCGTGAGAGGACGTGAAGGCGGATTCCCAATCTCACGGCCACGTCGAAGCATCGAAGCTCCGTGACCGTGGCACCCCATTTGAAAAAGGCGATGGCCTTGCCGGTGGCTCAGCGATCCTTTGCCTGTTTCGGATGGCATGGCTATCATCCGCACTACTCACGCGACCGGTCGAGTCTCCGGTTGCGGCCTTCTCTTTCTCGTCAGACCAAAGCGATCCGATGGCCGACTACAACAAGTACGATCCGCGCGTCGATTCGCTCGTCATGGAATCCCTCACCAGTTGGGATCCGACTGTCGGCAAGTTGTCCGACGAGGACAAAGCGGTCCTGGCCCGGCTGGTCCATCGTTCCCCCGAGAAGGCGGCGAAGGTCGGTTACTTCCGCTCGCACACAGGCTTCACGCGCGAGATCACCGTCACGGTCGATGACATCGCCCGCATCTACGACGAGCAGACCGCCGCGCGCTGAACGGGGGGAGACCTCCATTAGAGAACCCGCCCGCCGCAACGAATGACCAATGACTCGCCATCAAACTTCCAAGACGGCGCGGACATCGGCTGCCGGGATGTCGGCAAACGTCTTCACCTCGCCGAGTCGCGTGGGGAGAACAAACCGCAGGCTGCCAGAGACCGTTTTCTTGTCGAGCTGCATGCGGGCGAGAACGTCTTCGGTGGTGAAGTTCGCGGATGACGGGAGCGCGGTGGGAAGTTGCAGGGCTTCGAGGAGCGATCGCTGTCGCGCGGTGATGTCGCTGCCGATCAGACCGCGTCGCTCGGCGAGGCGGCTGGCGTAGAGCATGCCGATCGACACCGCTTCGCCGTGCAGCAACTGGCCGTAACCGCTAAGGGCTTCAAACGCGTGACCGAACGTGTGGCCATAGTTGAGGACCGCGCGCAGGCCGGTTGCCTCGAACTCGTCCCGTTCGACAACGTCCGCCTTCAGCCGGCAGCTTCGGGAGATGAGATGCCGCAGTACGTCGGGCCGTCGTGCGTGGATCGCTTCGACGTGGTGTTCGAGGTACGCGAAGAACTCGGCGTCGAGGATGACACCGTACTTCACGACTTCGGCCAGTCCCGCGCGGTACTCGCGGTCGGGCAGCGTCTCCAGCACGGCGGTGTCGATCAGCACACCGATCGGCTGATAGAAGGCTCCGATCATGTTCTTGGCGAGCGGATGATTGACTCCCGTTTTGCCTCCGACAGAACTATCGACGGCCGCCAGCAGTGAAGTCGGGATCTGCACGAAGGGCAGCCCGCGCGTGTACGTCGCCGCGATGAAGCCCGCCGCGTCGCCGACGACTCCGCCGCCGACGGCCACGATCAGCGTGCGACGATCGGCGTTCATCGCGATCAGCCGGTCGTAAACCTTCGTCACGACATCGAGCGATTTGGAAGGCTCACCGGCGGGAAGGACTTCGATTTCGCAGCGCCAACCGTGTGCGAGCAGGCTGTCTCGCACCGTGGCTGCGTGGGTCGAGGCAAGATGCGAATCGGTCACGATCAGCGCGGTGCCGGCGGCGGGATGCTTCTTCTCGGCGAGCCAGACGCTGCCCGCAGGCGGCGGTTGCTTGCAGGCCATCGACGACATGCCATCGCGTTCGATCCACCAGTGCGTCAGGAATTCAGCGCACTGCGGCAGCTTGTGGCTGACGATCGGAATCTGATAACTGCGCGGGCCGAGATTGACGTGGACGATGATTTCTTCAGCGGCTGACACGGCGGAACTCTCACAACGGAGACACGGAAACACGACCGCGTGGATTGTGGCGGGAGAGGCGACGGTCTCACAAGGGACCATACTCCAAGCCCAGGGCCATCGCCTGTTTCAAATGGGGGTTGTTGTCGTAGCCACGTTCGCCAGAACGTGGGCGAGACCCTGGATTGACCCCACGCTCTGGCGAGCGTGGCTACCCCAAGATCAAGCTGTGACAAGGCACTAGATTCAACAAGGCGATGGCCCTGCTCCAAGCGGCCGGACGTGAGATGTTTAGCCGCAACACCAACGGCGTGCGTGCGATCCACGGTTCGCCCGCGCCCACTCCCGCGCCGCTGGTGTTGGGGCTAGCAGCCTGTTGAATAACCCTGTAGGACGGGCAGGAGTGCCCGTCTTTCAGCTTGAAAACCGACGGGCAGGAGTGCCCGTCCTACGTTTTTCAACAGGCTGTTAAACGTGGAAACGTCTCATTCCAGTTCGCGCGGAGAATTCCGAAGAGACGATCAGAGAAAAGCCGACGCCCCGGTTGCCCGAGGGCAACCGAGGCGTGCGGGCTCTGTCGCAGCTTCGACTTTGATTCGTCGCGTGGAGTACTCGGAGTGTCCCAGGCGCTCACAGCGTCCGGGACACTGGCTCCGGGTCGAGACTGGCTCCGTGGTCAGGGGACCGAGGCAAATGTGCGAGGTGCGGCGCGGAAGGCGGCGAGGTTTTCGGTGGTGCTGAACAGATGCAGGCGGTGTCGATACCAGACGGCAAAGTCGAGCGAGCCGTTCGCAACCGCCACGCCTTGTCGCACGGCGACGACATCCAGACCACCGGCAATCGGAGCGTATGTTTCCGGGTTCGCCTGGAACTTTTCCAACGCCTCGGCCGAGCTGAAACGATAGGTCTGTGCCTGATGCTCGCAGGAGAACTGATCGAGTGCGGGGGCCAGTCGTCGTTCGTCGCGAATGGTCACCGGGCAGAAGCCCTTCAGGCCATCGGCAAACTCCGCGAAGCCGGTCTCTGGTTTGGCGGAGGTCGTGGCGGCGAGTGCGGCCTGTTGTTCTTCAGCCCACTCCAAACCGGTCAGCTCTTCGGACTCGGCCACCTTCGTTTCGGGGCGGTTGTCATCGTCCTCGAAGACGTGGGCCAGTTCGTCGCTCTGTTCTTCAATCAGTGGTTGAGGTGGGAGCGGCCGGGCTGGTGAGACGACATCGGACTCCCACGTAGACTCGGCGACCGCGTGCGGCGCTGGCGTTTCCGGTTCGGGAGTTTCGCGGGCGGCGACCTTGGCAGCGGGTGCCGACTCACGCACGGTGGCCGCCGGAGCGACGAACGGTTCCTCGGGGACGATCAACGGTTTCTCGAAGTCTGCACCGGCAGCGGATGACGTGCGGGACACAGCCGCAGCGGCGGAACGGGCCGGTGATTCTCCGCCCTCGAAGAACGGCAGTTCGTCCTCGTCCGACAGACGATCACGCGGTCGCGCGGCCGTGGCTTTCGGAAACGCTTGTGAGGCGGAAGCCTGTCGCACGAGCGGAGAGACAAACTCGGACGCATGACGCGGGGGAGGCTCGACCGTGGCGGAGAGATTTGGCAGCGGCTGTTCGGTGGCAGCGGGCGCAGTCGCCAACGCGGGTGCGGCGACTGCGGGTGGAGTCGTCTTGTCGAGTTGAGCCAGCGCGGTCGCGGCCGGCTTGTTGTTCGGATCGAGCGCGACGGCGCGGCGATAACAGTCGATCGCCTGTTCGCGTTCGTGGCGTTGAGTGTGGATGTAGGCCAGGTTGGCGAGCGACTGACTCTCGCTGTTGATCTTGCGGAACGTGGCGAGGCTCTCGTCGAAGCGGCCCTGATAACCGATGGCCAGCGCCAGGTTGTTGACGGCTCGCGAGTTCTCGGGCCGCAGCTTGACGGCCGCGTCGAGCAAGCCTTCGGCCCGCGCATAGTCCTGTTGCACGATGGCCGAGTAACCCATGTCGGTCAGCAGCGATGCGTTGCCCGGTTCAAGTTGCCGAGCGTGATCGAAGTACTTGCTCGCGGTGGCGTGGTCTTCCAGTTGAGTGCAGACCACACCCATGCGATGCGCGTAGGCGGCGACCTGCGGCGATTGCTGCTGAAGTGCGGCGTACTGGTCTCGCGCCCGAGCAAAGTCGTGCTGCTGCTCGGACTTCAGGGCGACGCGGTACTGGTCGGCGGCGGATCTCTGCCGGGCGACCATCGGGATCGCCGACAGCTTGGGTGACAAACTGGCGCAGCCGGCTCCCGTCAACGGAACGCAGGCCAGCAACAAGCCGATTCCGGCTGTTTGTACGAAGCGCATGAAACTCATCCCCCTCAACCGCGACCGGCCTCAGCCGCGCAAGTCCCATCGTTCCACGCCAACCCGGCGCGACGTACCCGAAGCGATTCGACGGCCGATCTCCGTCGCGGCGCGTCCGGTCGCATCTGTTGTATCGGTTGTGCCGACTTTGCGGTTTCAGTCAAAGTTGAGCAATCTGTGAAACGACGGTTGAACAGCGCCTGAATTGATGGACCAGCTCTGAGGGAATCCCCCGTGGTTCAGCAACTTTTCGTACGGCTAGTGCTTTGCCACACCTAAGAATGGGGGTTGTTGTCGTAGCTACGTTCGCCAGAACGTGGGCGAGACCCTGGATGGACCCCACGCTCTGGCGAGCGTGGCTACCCCAAAATCAAGCTGTGACAAAGCACGAGGCCGTAGTTTGTCCTGCGGCGGCGATTGCCCTGTCGCCGCCGAGCCATTGTCCCCCGACAAGCTGCGGCTGGGCGAGCGTCACGTCTTCGATGCCTAGGACGCTTCTGCGCCGGGCTTGGACTGTGAAATCGGGCCAGATGGAAAACTCCCTTGCCAAGCTGACGGAGCCTCTGAACGTTGTTGAGCGCGCCTCTCTCGCATGAGTACGGCATCAGTGATCGTGATCGACATGAAGGCAACACCCGAGGCCCATCGAGATGGCCCGGTACGATTCAGCCGAGTTGACAACTACCACCTTTGTGGCAATTATCTGAAATGATCATTTCCCAATTCTGTGTGAAATACTGACGAACTTTTCGTGCTCGTTCTAGGTGATTGATCGACTTCGCCTGTCGGGAGGTTGTGGTCACCATCCTCTTCCGAAATTATTTCAACAAGGTTCGCTTGATGACTGGTTCTTTCCACCTCTTGAAATGCCTTGCCTGCGTGCTGTTGTTCATATTTGTGGCACATGCGGTGGATGTTCGGTGGCTGGCACCGTCCGTTGCTTTTGCACAAGACGAGCCCGAGAAGAAGGCCGCCGAGTCACACTCCGAAGGCAAACAAACGAGCTTCGTCTGGTGGGTCATCGAGACCTCGGGTCCGATCGGGTTGTTGATCTTCGGGCTGTCCGTCTATTTCGTGGCCATGACCAGCCGGCTGTTTCTGGAACTGCGACCGACAGTGGCCATGCCACCCGACTTGATGCAGGACATTCAACAGAAGATGGAGAAGCGGGATTACAAAGGGATCTATGCGAGCATCAAGGAGCGTGATTGCCTGTTCACCAAGATTACGGCAGCGGGAATGGGTGAGTTGTCGGCCGGATTGGACGAGGCTCGCGATGCGATGGATCGCGTAGCGGACGTGCAGGTCGTGGAGATGGAGAAGAAGATCAGCATGCTGGCAGTGCTCGGTACACTCGGGCCGATGATTGGGCTGCTGGGAACGCTGACGGGGATGATCAAGAGTTTCAGTGTCATCGCCAGGTCGGACGCGCAGCTCAAGGCCAGTGAGGTGGCGGGGGGGATTTCGGAAGCTCTGCTGCTGACGTTTGAGGGTGTCGCCCTGTCTTTGCCGGCGATTTATCTCTTCGCGGTGTTCAAGAACCGGGTGATGTCGATTACCGCCAACACGACGCTCCAAGCCGATGATTTCATCAAGAAGTTGGCCCAGGCAGCCAAGGCGGCGGCGAAAGCTCCGCCGCAAGCTCCACAAACTCCGAAGGAGCAGCCCAAGGTGTAGCGCCGCCGACACCCAAGAGTTTCCGCGACGACACAGTGACGAGATATCGACGAGGTAAGCCATGTCCGGCTCGATGAATACCGCCGCCAACGCCGAGCCAAATCTGACGCCCATGCTCGACATGGTGTTTCAGTTGATCACGTTCTTCATGTTGGTGAGCAACTTCAAGTCAGCGTCGCTGGACCTGAGCCTCAAGTTGCCGGTCCTCGGCTCCGCACGGCCCGTCGATACTCAGGGAACCGAAGATTTATTGATCCTGAATATCGACAAGGAGGGGCAGCTCCTCGTCTACGGCTACGCGCGCGAACTTGAGTCGTACATCGCCCTTGAGGCCAAGGTCAGCCGAGACAAAGCCAAACAGGACAACTCCAAATTCAAAGCCACCGACGACCTGCCCGGTACAATCGTCGTGCGGGCCGACAAGCAGACGCCATTCAAGCAGCTCAACAAAGTCATCACGATCTGCCAGAGCAAGGGCTTTCGCAAGTTTGCCCTCAAAGCGATGAACAAGGAATAAGAAATTAGAGGGCGGGTTTCTGCGGGTTGGATGTTTCTCAGCCAGGCCTTGATTGCGATCCGTCGCGTCGAATCTCATAGAATCGAATCCGGTCACCATGCGCCGAAAAAAGAAAAGACGGGGAGGCCATGAATCCGTCGAACTCAATCTGGCAGCCATGCTGGACATGGCGTTCCAGTTGTTGACGTTTTTCATTCTGACGTTCAAGCCCGCCCCCATCGAAGGTCAGATCAACCTCAAGCTGCCACCGCCGCAACCAATTACCAAACCGATTGACGGTCAGCAGGCGGGTGCCAATGAGCAGAACAACAACGCCGTCAAAGGGCTGAATTCGCTGGTGATTTCGGTCTTCTCCACGGCGGGCGGCAAGCTCGGGACGATGGCCATCGGTGAGGGAAGTGTGTCTGGCCTGACGGCTTTGGAGAACCGCCTCAAGGGTGTACTCGGCCCAGATTCGGGTGCGTCGTTCGATCAAGTCATCATTCAAGTCGGCTCCCGACTCAAATACGACGAACTCATGAAAGTGATCGATGTTTGCACGAGGCAGACGTTGGCCACTGGCGAGAGGCTGTCGAAGCTCAGTTTTGTTGAACTGCCAGAGGATGGATAGCGGCCGCGCCATGTCGTTCAGTTCCAGAACTCCGTCGCCTTCCCTGTTTTCTCGCCGTGATTCCTTCCGGTTCGTGAGCATGCTGACGTTGTTGATATTGATCGGCATGACGATCTATCAGACTCAGCAGGAGAAGCAAGAAGACACCGCTCCGCTGGCAACAAAGTCAGACACGGAGTTTGTCGAGACAATGGTTTCCGGGCCGAATGACCTGCAAGCATTGGAAGAAACACAGGCGAGAAACCTCTTTCAAGCGGTGACCGACAAGGCCCCGCTGGCGGCCGAAGAGATGCCGGCCTATTGGCGTTTGATGCGTTGGAGCATGACGCAAAGTTTTGACGAACTGTGGGAGCGTGCCCACAAGGATCGCTACTTCACTCACCTGGGTGAGGTTCCGGAGAAACATCGCGGCGAGTTGGTGGGGTTGAAGCTCAGCGTGAGGCGGACCGTTTCATTCCCGGCCCCGCAGAATTCGGCGGGGGCTAAAACGGTTTATGAGGCGTGGGGGGTGACAGACGAGTCTCGCGGGAATTTCTATTGCCTCGTGTTCTACGACAAGCCACCGGAGTTGCCGATTCATCCGGATGTCCACGAGGAGGTCCAGTTCGTGGGCTACTTCCACAAGCTGCTGACCTATCAGGATCCGTTGGACAAGACGCGTTGGGCACCGCTGTTGATCGGGCGGATTCGGTGGCGCGAGAATCCGGCACGCGTCGCTTTACAGCGGACACGGCACGTTTGGTCGTATTGGATCTGGGGTACTCTCGCCGTGACCGTGATGGTTGCCGTTTGGACGAATCGCTATCTTGAACGGGGACGCGCCCTGTTGACAGCGCCGCAGGAAGTGGATCACGCATCAGTGGAGCGGTGGTTGGAGACCGGCATGACGGAGGATGCGTCGCCGACGGACGGGTCAAGGTCTCGATTGGATGACGCCGAGGCCGACGGGGTGGATTCTGACGTGCTGTCGCGATCGGAGACTCCGTCAATTTTTGATTCGCGCCCCTCTTCGCGAGGTGGCCCGGAGGCTTCAGAGTAATTTGTCGAGTTCAATTTTTGCGGTGTTGGGCATTAGTCACGTTTTTCTAAATGAGACCAGCCATGAATTTCCAGGAATTGTTGCGAGCAGTCATTCCAACTCCGGCAGAGTTCAAGGAGAACGTCGCGAACTGGGTCAAACAGAACGCCAAGTTTTGGGGCGTGAGCCTTGGCATGCACGTCGTGATT
>JAYUFF010000979.1:0-9258 GCA_043738825.1 Schlesneria sp. | reverse complement strand
CTCAACACACGCAACCCCAAGCCACCAAACAAGTCAGACCCAACCGCCACCGCGAACCGACACTGGTAAACCTTGTAAAAATGTGGGTAAGTTCAAGGGCTGGAGTCGCTTTGGACGAAGCCCCGGGGTTTCGCGAAACGCTCCAACCCCGGCCACCCGACCGTGCCACCCATCCACCGGGGGCGGGTGCCACGGTTACGGAGTTTTCGACGTGGCCGTGCGAATGAAGCAGAGACGTGGCTTGTTGACGGAGCCATCACAGCAACAAGCATGGCCATCCCGCAGACGGTGTGATCCTGGCCTCCGACATTCGCTCACCGAAGAGCACGGCCCTGTCGAAGACTCCCTGACCGTGGCACACCGCAGTTTCCTCCACGAGTCGGCAGGGTTCTTGTCCTTGGTCGCAGAGCGACCGCCGAAGGTCGCCGTGGGTTTCAACCCACGGTCGGCCTTCACGCCAAACGATCTCGTCGCCGAGCGACGATGGAACCATTGTCACGCCATCGGCCGCCAAATGATGCGTGACGTGGCGTTGCATCCGCCGCTTGTCGAATGGCTCAAGTCGCGTCAGACTGAATACCAAGATCGTCCGTGACTGGACGACGAGAGAACGAGGGGTCGAAGTCGACCCCGGAAGCAAGGGCTTGGAGAATCGGCATGACCCCGGTGACTGTCGGCGAAGTTCGTTCCGCTTCCTCCCGAGGGAAGGCGCTCAAAGCTTGTGAAGTCGCGTTGCGCCAAGTGGCCGAGTATCAGTTGCCGCGAGCGCTGCAACGCAAACTGCAACGAATGCTCGAACAGAAAGAATCGCTGTCCGTAGCCGAGCACCAACAGTTGTTGACGCTGGTCGAAGCGGTTCAGGAACGGTCGCTGCAAAAGGTGAAGTCGCTGGTCGCGCTCCAGCGGCTCACGGAAGCGTTTCCTGAGTTGGGGCACTGACCGTGGCTCGCGTGAGTCAGCGCCTGTATCGGCAAGTGGTGACCCGTGCTCGGGATCGCTGCGAGTATTGCGGTCTGCCTCAAGAGGCCGAAGTGCTGGACTTGACCGTGGATCATGTCGTCCCGCGTGCCGATGAAGGGGCCACCGATCTTTCCAATTTGGCGCTCGCCTGTTTGGCGTGTAACGCTCGAAAGTGGAAGTTCACCGTCGGTCCCGACCCGCAGACCGGACGTTCTGTTCCGCTGTTCAATCCACGGCGACAGCGCTGGCAGGATCATTTCCGGTGGGTTGAAGACGATCCCACACGAATCGAAGGCCGAACGGCCACCGGACGCGCCACAATCGAACTCCTGCACATGAATTCTCGGAGAGCCGTCCAGATTCGTCGTTGGCTCATGGTTGTCGGGCTGCACCCGCCACATCCAACGGACTCGTGAACGGGAACGCCGGGTGCCACTGGCGGTGGCTTTGAACCGCCAGTGTTTTCAAAGATCACTGGCGAGCGAAGCCCCTCGCCAGTGGCACCCGCGCGCTGACAGGCTGAGCCATGTCTTCGACATGAACTGCCTCAACCAAGCTCAGCTCGAAGCCAACGACTTCCGGCAATTGAAGCAGGCCATCGACGAGCGAATGGAGGAACCTTCCGCCCAAGCGGGAAGGCCGTGACTGGTCGATGATTTCGACCGCGACTTCGCTTCGCCGAGTGACGCGGTTGATACCGATCTTCCTCGAACTGATCCGCGTCACAGAAATCAGCCGTGCGGCGCTAGCCCCGGTTACACGGCTTGAACCGGGGCTAGCGCCGCGCGGCTAATTTTCGGAATGCGGATGAAACCGTACGTGGAAGACAGGCACGAACTGGTTCCCGCAGGAACCGAGTTGGTGTTGCCGACGCTCAGACGGCCGGTCGCAGCGACGGTCGATGAAGAAATGACCGGCCTCAATGGTTGTCGGCGAACTGTCGCAAGGCGGCCACGGTGTGAGGCAACTCTTGCTGTTCGAGCGTGGCGAGATACTCATCGACCGTTTTTGGCGGGCGTCTGAGGCTCTGCCGGTGACGCTGAACGGCTTCGCAGACGATGTCGGGAGCAAGGTTCACGAGATGGACCACGAACTCGTCGGGATGCTGGGCTTAGATCCCGAACTTGGCCAGCGCGGCGGCGGGAAAGTGCTTCAGGTTCTTGGTCACGATGACATCGGCCCGGCCATGAATCGCCACGGCCAAAACGTGCCGGTCATCGGGATCGGGCAGCACGAGCGACGGAATCAGTTCCTCGAAATCCGTCACCAACGCATCGGGAACGTGGGCGTTCATGTTGGACCGCGTCCAAGCCAGTTGTTCGGCCGTGAGGTCCGGGCGGTTCTTCAGCAGATTGCTTGTCCACTCATCATGAATCCTGTCAGACCACCTGGCCCGAAACAGGTCGGTGAGTACCAGGTGCATGAGCAAGTCGCGCAGCGGGGCGGGATACAGAACGCAGGCGTCGTAGACGGCGGTGAAACGGCTCACGTTCAATAGCCCAAGTTGAGTTCTTGGGCTTGGGCCGAGAGTTCTTCCAGCGCCTTCAAGCGAAGTGCTTTCGTCTCGTGCTTGTACCGCATCAAGTCCTCAAAGCGAACGCGGCGGTGAGTGCCCACCATGCGGGCCGGGAGCGTCCCCTCTTCAATCAGCCGGACGAGGTACGGTCGCGACACGTTCAGCAAGTCGGCGGCTTGTTGCGTGGTGAGTTCCGCATGAATCGGGATGAGCGTGACGGCGTTCCCCTTGGCCATCTCGGCGAGGATGTTCGCGAACAGTCGGAACGCGGACATCGGGATGGCGATGGCCTCTTGATCCGATTCGATCTGGACGCGGACGCTCTGACGGCGGTTCTTCACGGCACGGGCCAGCCGAGACACCGATGCGGATGCCAGTTTCATTTCATTCGCTGTGGGGGCGATCGGTTCCGTTCGCTCCAATAAGGCATTCATGGTCGATCCCCTTCTCATTCGTTTCCGCTCGGTCACGTCTCGGTTGGCATTCGAGGCCCCTCATCGAAACTGGGACAATAGTCGAAATAATCGAAACGGCGGCCAACGTCGCGAAACATCCGAAAACCTCACAAAACACCGGAAAAGATCGCCGCCACGCGCTGCTGGCCATGAGTTTGTGGGGAGTCACCCCGCACCACAACCTCATGGAGACCACGCATGACCGACCTGCTGTACGGCGAGGAAATTGACCAGCGACTGAACTGGCCGCTCGGTCGCGCGGAGCGGCTGGGCCGCCGAAAGAAGCTCCCGCACTACGTCCTACCAGACGGCTCTGTCCGCTTCTGCTGGGCAGACATCGAACCGCTGATCGTATCCATCGACAAGTCTGGCGACATCGACACGACGAAGGGAGGGCAGGCCCGTGACTGACCCAACCTTGATCCCCGATGAACTGTGGCTGGCCCGTGACGTGGCCAAGTTCACGAAGCTGTCGGAGCGGACGATCTTCACGATGACGGCGAACGGCACGCTCCCCGCAATCAGGATCGGTCGCTCGGTTCGGTATCGACCGGCGGCCGTGATGGAAGCCCTTCGCAAGTTGGAAAGCGGGGTGGCAAATTGAGTGACACTCCGTTGGAACTCATTCTGTCCAAGATTCCGAACGCGAAGCCGAATGGCAACGGGTGGTTGGCCTGTTGTCCCGCTCACGAAGACCGGAGTCCAAGCCTGTCGATCAACCAAGGTGACGACGGGCGAGTCCTGCTGAAGTGTTTCGCAGGTTGCTCTCACGATGCGATTGTCGGCGCGTTGGGGTTGGAGTCCAAAGACCTGTTCGTCCCTCGCGACTCACGCAACGGCAAGCCGCACACGAACGGCAAGGCGACATCGAAGTCCTCATCCGAACGGAAGGGGATTCGGTTTGAGACGGCAGGGGCGGCGGTGTCGTCTCTGATGGCCACGCTCGGCAAACCGGCTGGCCAGTGGACCTATCACGACGCGAGCGGCAAGCCGGTCGCGTTGGTGTTGAGGTTCAACGGCGACGATTGCTCGAAAGAGTTCCAGCCAGTGTCTCTTCACGACGATGGCGGTTGGTACATCAAGGCTCCGGCAACGCCGCGTCCGCTGTACGGTCTGTCAGACGTGACCAGCGCGACAACGGTCTACGTTTGTGAGGGTGAGAAGTCGGCGGATGCGGCTCGGTCGTTGGGGCTGGTCGCCGTCACGTCGATGAACGGTTCGCAGTCTCCCGAGTTGACCGACTGGGCGCCGCTCGTCGGCAAGACTGTGGTCATTCTGCCCGACAACGATGAAGCCGGTCGCAAGTATGCGGAAGCGGTTGCGGGCATTCTTCATCGTCTCGACCCATCGACGACGATCAAGATTGTGGACCTGCCCAACCTGCCGCCAAAGGGGGATGTTGTTGAATGGATCGAAGCTCACGGCGACGCGGCCGAACCCGAGACGATGCGGCAGGATTTGGAACGGCTCGTCGATGAGTCGGACGCTGTGGAACCGGAACCGGACACTCTGCCGAGCAAGTCGCTGGAGTACGTGCCGTTCCCCGTTGGTGAGTTGCCGAAGATCGTGCGAGACTTCGTCGTTGATGGCGCGAAGTCGATTGGATGCGACCCCGCGTTCCTTGCGGCATACGTCCTGCCCGTGCTGGCATCGGCCATCGGCAACAGCCGCAAGCTGGGAATCAAACGACGCTGGCTCGTTCCCTCGATCTTGTGGAGTTGCGTTGTGGCCGACAGTGGCGCGGCGAAGTCGCCACCGTATCGGCTGGCGAAATCGCTGATCGACAACCGGCACGAACAGAGTCTGAGGGACAACGCGGTCGCGGCGAAGGAACATGAATCCGCGCTGCTCATTCACGAACGATCCGTCGCCGAATGGAAGAAATCGAAAGCGGGTGGCACTCCACCAGAGAAGCCAGACGCGCCGGTCTGTATCCGATACGCGGTGGAGGACAGCACGCTGGAGGCACTCGCGCCGATCCTTGGCTGCGAATCCCCGTGGCGTGTTTGACGGTTGGGACGAACTGGCGGGATGGCTCGGCTCGTTCGACAAGTATTCGTCGAACGGTGGCAACGACATGGCTCGTTGGTTGTCGGTCTACAACTCCGAACCCTTCACCATCGACCGCAAGACGGGTGTTCCGAAAACCATCTACATCAAGCGACCGTCTGTCAGCATCACGGGCAGCATTCAACCCGACACGTTGCGACGCGCTTTGACTCGTGAAAGTCGTGCGGCTGGGCTGGCGGCTCGGCTGTTGATCGTCTGGCCACCGAGACGGGCAAAGCAGTGGACCGAGGACGACATCGACGAAGTGGTTGAAGCTCGCATGGTTCAACTCGTCGAGAAACTGTTCTCACTGGAGATGGTGACGGACGAACACGATGAGCCGATCCCCGTGACAATCAATCCGACCCCCGAGGCCAAGCGACTGTTCGTGAACTATTTCAACGATCACAACGCCGAACAAGTGGACCTCGACGGCGATCTTGGCGCGGTGTGGTCCAAACTGGAGGAAGTCGCGTCACGACTGGCACTGGTGATTCACTTCGTGCGAGAGGCATCGGGTGAGCAAGGTCTGCCGCGTCCTGTGGCGGTCGATGCCGAGTCGATGCGGCGCGGGATCGCTCTGACGGAGTGGTTCAAGCATGAAGCTCGTCGAGTCTATGCCATGTTGGATGAGTCTGAGGACGACGCCAAGCAACGTAAGCTCGTGGATTGGATCGTTCGGAAGGGTGGCTCTGTGACGGCTCGTGAGGTGCAGCAGGGGCATCGACAGTTCAGGACGGCGGACGATGCCGAGACTGCTCTGAACGAGTTGGCGACAGCGGGCATCGGACGTTGGGAACCAAGTCCGGCCGGAAAACGTGGGCAACGGACTCGCCGATTCGTGCTGTCGTCTACGTCTACAGTATTCGCGAATTTAAGCTGAGAACCGCAATACCGTAGACGTAGACGGGTCAGAATCATTGAAACTCACCTTCAGCCTTGCGACTGATTGCGACGCATTGCGGCTGGCGCGCTGCTCTGACCGATGGTAGTATCACCCCACCTTTGACCGGCGGCGGTGGCGAGAACTCAGAAGCTCCCCCGCTGTTCGGTCTCCTCTGAGAAAGGATTCTTCAATGGCTTCAGTCGTCTGCGACCCGAATGGCTTCAAGCGGATTCTGTTCGTTCTTCCGGATGGTTCTCGACCAGCCTTCCGACTCGGTAAGCGGACAAAACGCGACGCCGATTCGTTCAAGCTCAAGCTGGAGTCGCTGCTCAGCGCCAAACTGATGGGCAACTCACCTGACCGCGAAATCTCACAGTGGCTGACAGAGCTTTCCGACGATCTTCATGCCAAGCTGGTTACTCACGGACTGGCCGAACGGCGTTTCAAGATCGCAGTCGCCACGCTGGGGGTGTTTGTGGACCAGTTCATCGCCGGTCGCACGGACATGGCGCAGGGGACGCTCATTCACTACCGGCAGGCCAAGGGACTGCTGATCGAATACTTTGAAGCGGGCAAGGTGTTGGCCGACATCACGCCTCACGACGCCGATCAATTCCGTTCGTGGCTCAGCTCAAAAGGAAAGGCGGAGAACACGACGCGAGGCCACTTAAAGAACGCCAAGCTGTTCTTCGGAGCGGCGGTGAAGGCTCGACTGATTGTCGAGAACCCGTTCAAGGGCATCTCGTCGCAACTGGTCAAGCGGCCGGATCGGATGGCGTTCGTGGACCGGGCAACCGTTCAGAAAGTTCTCGACGCCTGCCCGACCACGCGCTGGAAGGCCATCGTTGTGCTGTGCCGATTCGGTGGACTGCGCTGCCCGTCTGAACTCTTCACGCTGCGCTGGGCCGACGTGGACTTTGATCGTGGACGAATGAAGGTCCGATCCCCCAAGGGTGAGAACTTCGGCAAGGGCATTCGCGAAGTCCCGCTGTTCCATGAAGTCCGACAAGTTCTCGACGAACTGTATCTGGAGCCGGACGGCGGGGAGTTCGTCATCGCCACGAACGACCGAAGCTCACAGAAGAACCTGCGAACGGTTTTCGAGAAGATACTGAGGAAGGCCGGAGTCGATCCGTGGCCCCGGCTGATGCAAAACCTGCGAAGCTCGCGCGAGACGGAGTTGGCGAGGGAGTACCCGCTGCAAACCGTGACGGCATGGCTCGGCAACACGCCCAAGGTGGCGTTGGAAACTACCTGCAAGTCCGCGAAGAGGATTTCACCAAGGCGGCGCAGAATCCGGCGCAGCAACAGTCGGCAACACCCGAAATGCCCGCGAGTAGCCGCAACGTCACAGTCGCCACCAATGAAAGAACCCCCGGTTTTCCGGGGGTTGCTGCTCATCGCAAGTCTTTACTGCACAAGATATTGCCCCCACTAGGGCTCGAACCTAGAACCTAATGATTAAGAGTCATTTGCTCTACCAATTGAGCTATAGGGGCTTCACGAGCGGCGGGATTCTACTGTTGGGCAGAACTCGCATCAAGCGACTCTGCAAACACGCTGCGGGTCGGTCGTGTCCTAACCTTAAGATACACCGCACGCGGTGGTTGATGAGATATCCGATCGGGGCGGCGTGAGGACTAAACAAAGCACTCCGGCTGCTCAGGAGCAGCCGGAGTGCTGGTGTTTTCAAGCTCAAGTGGCTTGATCAATTCAAGCATTGAGGTAGCCGTTTTTTTCGAGGTAGGCGATCACTTCATTCGCCAGTTCTTCGATTCCCTTGTTGTTGGAATCGAGAGTCAACTCCGGCTTCTCGGGAGCCTCGTAAGGATCACTAATACCGGTGAAGTTCTTGATCTCACCCGCGCGCGCCTTCTTGTAGAGGCCCTTCGGATCGCGCTGCTCGCAGGTTTCGACGGTGGCATCGACGAGGATCTCGATGAACTCGCCCGGTTGCAGCAGCGCGCGGACGGCATCGCGGTCGGCATGGTACGGCGAGATGAAGGCGGTCAGCGTGAAGTTGGCGTTGTGCGAGAACAGCTTGGCCACCTCACCGATGCGACGAATGTTCTCGGCACGATCTTCGGCGGAGAATCCAAGGTTCTTGTTGAGGCCCATGCGAATGTTGTCGCCGTCCAGGACGACGCTATGCTTGCCTGCCAGAGACAGTTTGTGATCGACGGCATTGGCAATCGTGCTCTTGCCACAGGCGGACAATCCGGTGAACCAGAGCACGGCCCCCTTGTGTCCATTCAATTTTGCTCGTTCGTCTTTCGACACCTTGTGTTCGTGCCAGGTGACGTTGGTGGCCTTTTGCTCGGTCATGGACGGGAAACTCCTTCGGAAATTTTTGCGAAATCGGGTCGGGACAATCGTCAAATCCGACCCAAACCTGCGGGTCGAAGCGGGCCAGAGTTTAGGAAAAGCCACGAACCGATGGAAGCGAACATCTCCGTGGCCGGAGCGCGATGTTTTCATGGGCGGCCAATGGCGAGCACTCCGACCCGCGCCTATACTTCTCCTCGACCACGAGCCTTGCCAAAATCCGGGCCACGAAAAAGAGTGATAGCTGTGACTCAGACGAATCAACCATTGCAAAACATTCACGTCCGCGAAACCGTGCCGCTGGTCTCGCCCCGCTATCTCAAGCAGGAAGAAAACGTGACCGACGCCGCCGTGACGACGGTGATCGAAGGCCGCGAATCGGTGAAGCGGATCATTGCCGGAACCGACCCGCGGCTGATCGTCGTGGTCGGACCGTGCTCGATCCACGATCAAGTCGCCGGGCTGGAGTACGCTCGCAAACTGAAGGCCCTGTCGGATCGGGTGGCCGACAAACTGCTGCTCATCATGCGCGTCTATTTTGAGAAACCGCGCACGACCGTCGGGTGGAAGGGCCTGATCAACGACCCACATCTCAACGACACGTTCGACATCCAGACGGGCATCCGAATCGCGAGGCGGATTCTGCTCGAAGTGGCCAACATGGGCCTGCCCGCCGCCACCGAGTTGCTTGAACCGATCACGCCGCAGTACATCGCCGACCTGATCTCGCTGACGGCCATCGGCGCGCGAACGACCGAATCGCCGACGCACCGTCAAATGTCGAGCGGCCTGTCGATGCCGGTCGGCTTCAAGAATGGAACCGATGGCAGTTTGCAGGTCGCGATCGACGCGATGCTCTCCGCGAAATCGGCTCACAGTTTCCTGGGGATCGACAACGAGGGACAGACGTGCATCGTGAACACGAAGGGGAATCCGTGGGGCTTCCTGGTCGTGCGCGGCGGGCGGTCGGGACCGAACTTCGACACCGCCAGTCTCGCCGAAGCGGTTGAGCGTCTGACGAATGCCAAGCTGCCGCCGCGACTGATGGTCGATTGCAGCCACGCCAA
>JAYUFF010000978.1:0-3511 GCA_043738825.1 Schlesneria sp. | reverse complement strand
GGCAGGAGCGACTTAGCGATGGCTGGGTAGCCCGGCTCAGCCGTTTTATTGACGTTGAGACGTGGCTGGCGGATCAAGTCGGGCCGCCCCGGCGAAGTCAACAAGAAGAAGCGACACCTGCCGTTGCGACAGGCAGGGTTGCCCCCGGCTTCGAGGAACGAGCGGTTCATCCCAAATCACAGGCCCATTGCAGTGCTGCCTTGACTCGCGACAGGTCATCGTCGGGCAGCGTTCCGAGTCGCTTCACCAAGCGAACCAAGGGAAGCGAGCCGATGCCTTGGACATTGGCCACCGACGCCTGATCGAGAAACGACAGGTGACCCAAGACGATTTCGTAGTGGCTGCTTCGGTCTTGAGTCGTGATCGGAACGTAAATCGTCAAGGAGCGGGGAGGATCGGCATCCGTTCTCGACAGGATGACGACCGGACGTGTCTTTCCCGCCAGCCCCAGATCCGCCAGCCAGACTTCACCGTGTTGGGGTCGGGGCGTCATCGAGCAAGTCCAGTACTTCTTGTTCCACGGCACGCGAGCGCATCAAATCCAGCGAGTCGTGGTCGGCCCATTCAATAATCTGACTCACCAAATCGGCGACCTCTTGAGATGTCGCCGCATCCCATCGCTTCAGTTTCTCGTCGAGTTCCATCGCCAAGTTTGACATCGGGAAGTCCCCTTGAATTCAGACATTCGACCAGCGACATGCTCCCCAATCAGCCGCCCAAACACAATCACAAGTGAGTTGGATTCAGGACCAGAGTCGTCACCCGATGTCGCTGCATGGCGGCGACCAGAAGCAGTTGCCGCCCTCGACGTTCTTCGACCGCATGGTCCACGATGACGATTCCGCAGACGCCGTCGGATGGCGCGAGTTACCGTAGTCCCGTCGCTCCGCCGACGGGACGCTTGTCGGCGGAGCGACAAGTCTACAGTAGACGAGCGGATGACCCTTACACCACTTCGTGCAGTGGCTCGTTGCCGGGATCGACGAGGTACTGTGGCACGCCGGATTGGTCGAACACGCGCGTGTTCTGGGCGTCGATGCCGGCGCACTTGTAGAGCGTGGCGAAGACTTCTTGAAACTTGACGGGTCGCAACTGTGGATGCTCGCCGTTCTGATTGGTTGAGCCGACCGCCTGGCCCGTTCGCATGCCGCCGCCCGCGAGTACGGCGGTGTTCGCTTGCGGCCAGTGGTCGCGGCTGTTGCTGCCGTTGATCTTGGGAGTGCGACCAAACTCGCCCCATACCACGATCGACACATCGCGTTCGAGGCCGCGTTCGTGCAGATCGGTCACGAGTGCCGACAGCCCTTGATCGAGCAGCGGGCATTCTTCGCGGCACTTGGGGTAATTCATGCCGTCGGAGCCGTGCCAGTCCCAGCGGCTGTAGTTCATTGAGACGAACCTCGCCCCCGCTTCGACCAGCCGTCGGGCGATGCAGAAGTTCTCGATCATCGGCGGAGCACCGTCGCGCTGAAATTGAGTGTTGCTCTTGCCGTAGCGGGCCACGATCGCCGGATCCTCCTTCGACAAGTCCAGCGCATCGGCCAGTCTGGAGGTGGTCAGAATCCCCATCGCCTGCTGAGCGTAAACATCCATGCTCTCCATCTGCCCGCGTTGATCGGCGGAACGGCGGAACCGGTCGAGCGACTGCATGAGAGTCGTCCGGTCCCGCAATTTCTCCAGCGTCACGCCCTGCAGAATCATGTTGTCCGGCGTACTGCGGGCTTCGCGGCCGAGCATGTTGAATGGCGCATGGGCCACACCCAGGAAGCCGCCGTCCCCGGTCTCGCCCCAGGTCCGGTTGCCGGTCTGGTACATCAAGGCCACGTTGGCGGGGATCGCCGGGTTCACCTGCCCCTGCATTTTGGAAACCCACGCGCCACCCTGTGGCCAACCTCCCGGAGGTGTCCGCCCTCCCTTGTGGCGACCCGTCATGCACTGATAGGCATCGTGACCGCCGTCGGAGTCCGCCAGCGATCTGACGAGGACAAACTTGTCCATCATCTGCGCCATGCGCGGGAACATCTCGCTGACTTCGATCCCCGGCACGTTCGTTTGAATCGTCGAGAAATCGCCTCGAATTTCGGCCGGTGCCTGCGGTTTGGGATCCCACATGTCGATGTGTGGCGGCCCGCCGGGCAGATAGATGTTGATGATCGCCTTGTGTGACAACTGCGACTTCGACGGTGATTCCGCCCGCAGGACATCGCTCAGGCTGATGCCACCCAGTGCCATCCCTCCAATGGTGAGGAAATCGCGGCGGGAGATCCCATCGCAGAAACCGTGCTTGGTGGAAGGTTGGTGACCAAGGATCGTGAGCATGGATGTTTCCCTCGTTGGCTGGCCTGCAACGTTAGTCGCGCCGAGGCCGCATAACATATCGCCTATTGTCTATTTGATCGGCCAACTCAAGTCAACACTCGAACAAAATGGCTGCGGAATGGCGCATCCACCATGAGGATGGACCAACAGCGATCGGTTGACCGGTGCCATTCCATTCAATCAGGCCAACACCTCCCGCACGACGTTGCCATGCACGTCGGTCAGGCGGTAGTCGCGGCCGGTGTGGCGGTAGGTGAGGCGTTCGTGGTCGAGGCCCATCAGGTGCAGGATCGTCGCGTGGAAATCGTGGACATGGACCGGATCCTGGCCGACGTTGATGCCGTACTCGTCCGATTCGCCGTAGGTGATGCCCGGCTTCACACCCGCACCGGCCAGCCACGATGAGAAGACCCAGTGATGATGCTCGCGCCCGGCGGCCCCGGCGGCGGCGTTGAAGGGCGTGCGGCCGAACTCGGTCGTCCAGACGACGAGCGTGTCTTCCAACATGCCGCGCTGTTTGAGATCACGCAGCAGGCCGGCGATCGGCTGGTCGATGTTCTTCGCGAGTGGTGCGTGAGTCAGCATGTCGCCGTGAGCGTCCCAGTTACCCGACGAGCCGACATCGATCAGCTCGACGAAGCGGACTCCGTGTTCGGCGAGTCTCCGGGCGACGAGGCACTGCCACGCGAAGCCCTGCGTGCTGCCTCGTTCCAAACCGTAGAGTTTCAGTGTGGCGTCGGTCTCCTTCGAGAGATCGAACACTTCGGGCATCTCGGCCTGCATGCCGAAGGCGGTCTCGAACGACTTCATCCGCGCGGTGAGGAGCGGATCGTCGGCCCGCGACGCGAGATGGCGTTGGTTCAGCTTCGCCATCGCGCCGAGTTCAAGCTCCTGCAACCGGCTGCTCGCGGCGCGGCGCTGGATGTTGGCGACCGGCTCCGGGCCGGGGACGACGAGCGTTCCCTGATGCGCTCCGGGGAGGAAGTCGCTGCCCCAGACTTGGCCGCCGGCGTAGGGAGACTGCGGCGCGATCACGACGAACGACGGTAAATTGCGATTCACCGTGCCCAGGCCGTAGCTGACCCACGAACCGATGCTCGGCCGCACGAAACTGTCGCTCCCCGTGTGCAGCTTCAGCACGGCTCCACCGTGAGCCGGATTCGTTCCATGCACCGAATGCACGAAGCACATG
>JAYUFF010000977.1:0-3514 GCA_043738825.1 Schlesneria sp. | reverse complement strand
GAAGTCGATACTAAGCTGACACGCCTCGGCGCATGGAGGCTTTGCGCGACGATGTTCGATCTCAGGCAGGAAGCCGACATGGAAGAGACTTCAACGCCCGCTTCGGTTTCGATTCAGGCCGCCCCCAAGGTTTCGCCCCCGAGGTCGCGTCGTTCGCCTGCGACCCCTCGTTCATGGATCCCGCGACCGGCCTATTATGTGGCGGTCGCCTTCGTGCTGCTCCTGACTATCGGTTGGGGAGCTTACAGCATCATCGGTCGCCAATCGCCAAGCGACGATGACGCTGAGTTGGCGGACCTCGAAGGCTTCGATGCGGAATCTCCCTCACTTGGAACCCCGGAACCTCAGACGAAGTCGGCGTTGGACGGCTCCTCGTCACCAGACTTCACGTCGCACCTGTCCGAGGATCGCGCGAGTCCTTGGTCAGCGCCTCCCGTTCCCGGTTCGATCGAACTTCCTGCGCTCTTCGCGTCCCCGGACCAACCAGCCTCACGCTTCGAGCGCGTTCCGTTCGCCGCGAACGCGAATCAACAGACGATCTCGGGTGCCTGGTTGATCGGCACGATTGAGGCCGACGGCACACCGGCACAAATCGCGCTGCCGCCTCGCGTGTCTCAAGCCGTCGCCGATGGGCCTCTGTTTCGGTAGGTGGCGGTGCGAGGATCTTGTTCTGCAAAGTGAGTGAGTCATGTACGAACGGCACTGGCGACTCCAGCGATCTCCCTTCGGTCACGACCGGAGCGTCGAGTCCTTCTTTGCCAGCAGCTCACACCACAACGCGGTGCTCAAGCTGCGCTACCTGATCGATCATCGACGCGGGTTGGGTTTGCTGGTCGGAGCCAGCGGCTCGGGCAAGACCCGGCTGCTCGATGCGGTCCTGCAACCGATCGGTTCGACAACCTCTCCCGTCGCGATGATCGTTTATCCGCAGATGTCTCCCGTGGAACTGCTGAATTACATCGCGAGCAAACTCAGCGGCGAGAGTGCCGCCACACCGACCAACTCGATGGATGTTGTTCTCGGAAGATTGGAGGATTCGCTGCGAACGCTCACGTCGAGCGGTCGGCCGCCGATCATCGTCATCGACGACGCGCATGCGATCTCGGATCGACATGTCCTGCAGTCGCTGCAATTGCTGCTCAACTTTCAGCAGTCAGACGGGATGGACTTCACGCTGATCCTAGCCGGTCAGCCGGAGTTGGTGGGTGTCGTGAAGCGACTGCCGCAGTTGGACGATCGCGTCGCAATGCCGTGCGTGCTGCAATCGCTGTCGTCCGCGGAGACGGCCGACTACATCCGGCATCGTTTGCACGCCGCCGGCGCAACGAAGCCGATCTTCAGCGAAGCGGCTCTCGTCGCGATCCACGAGTTGTCGAGTGGTCTGCCGCGCCGTATCAACCGACTGTGCGACTTCGCACTGCTCGTCGGATACGCGGAAGAATTGACGGCCATCGACATCGAACAGGTCGAGGGCGTGTACGCCGAACTGAATCTGACCCGCGCCGCGTGATTGTAGGATGGGCACTCCTGCCCGTCGTGCTGTTAAGGCGAGCGGCAGAAACAAACTTACCCATAGAAGCCTAACGCGCAAGCGAAGAATGCCTGGTGACTCATCCTTCGCTTGCGCGTCAGGCTTCTATCTTCGGTAGGACTTTACTTGCCGCTCGCCTAAGTTGCAGACCAGACGGGCAGGAGTACCCGTCCTACGCGGCGGATCGGCGTCGATGACGAGTCACATACTGGACCGAGTTCTTCACTTTTCCAGTGGCCTCGATCGCGCCGATCTTTCGCAAGCAGTACGTCATCTTCTGAGCGAGCCAGCGGGGAATCTTGGCCTGCGCCGCCAGATCAGCCGACGTGAACGGAGACGACAGCGAATCGGGCAGCAGCGCCGCGAGATCCTTCGCCGTGCGGAAGGTGTGTGTCGAGTGAACCTCTCTCAGCACGCGATCCTCAACCTTGAAGTCAGGTCCGTTGAAGCGGCGCTTGCGACGCGAGACGCGGTGCTCCTCCTGCTCGATCATCACAATTTCAAAGGTCAGTCTCGGATGAGGGAACACATCGCCGAAGTGGACGAGCTCCTCGAACACGTTCAGGATCGAACGGCGCAGCGGACTGTAGCGCGAGCTGACGATCTCGCCGTCCGCCTGCTCGCGCCGCACGATGAACGTCCGCGCAGCCAGCGGCTTGACGATCGTCACACGATGCGACTCCAGCAGCGCGGCAATCTTCGCGCGAATCGCCGAGAGCGAGGCACGTTGAATTTCGATCAGGCGACCGCGAACGACAGCGTCGATCCAGTAGTCGCCGACGCGCACTTCCTGCTCGCCCGCGGGTCCGCCGTAGAGCGCCTTCAACTGGCGGTGAAGAGTCGATTCCATGAGCCGCTGCATCCCGGACGGACAAGGATCACCAAACGAAGGCGACCGCCCCGAGGGCACGAACTCGGGACGGCCGTCAACGATTGGGGCGGATGCTAGGCGCGAACCGGAACAGGGTCGAGATCAAATCAATCTCGTCTGGTTCTGACTCGTTCTTGTCGTCCTACAATTCCGGTTCCTTAACTGGAATCTGGTTCGGCGCGACGGGGACCGCCTCCTCAACTTCGGATTTCGGATGAGGAGCCGGTGGCAAATGAGCCTTCTGCTGCGCCCCGACATGCTCCTGAATCCCTCGAATGTCGGTCGCTCCGTCGGCACACAGGTCGTTCAGCGAGACCTGCACGTCCTGTTGACGGTACGACGACCTTGCCGACCAGGCTCGGCACGACTGATGGCCGACGTACCCGTAACTCTGATCGAGGCTGCGGATCGCAAATGCGAACTCCTTCAGTTCCTCATCCACCGCTGTGGAGGCCATGTTCAGGCCGACAACGGCTCCCAGAACGCCGACAGTTCCGATCGTGACGGCCTCCGCCGACAGAATCAATCCATGTTCGTCCTGCCACAAATCTTTGACCAATTGCATGTTGTGCCTCGCTTTCTTGACTGAACCTTCGAGAGCACCGACCTCCGGCGCTCAACTGTCCGCCGAGTTCGCCCGTCAAGTAGCGGTTACAGCGGTTGTGCTGATTGTAGCGATTGTAGTGATTGTAGTAAAGATGGGATGTTTGGAAAACTTGGGATATTCTTCGAGGCTGGTTTCCGCATTCAGATGCAGGAGGCTGGCCGCGTCTCGCCCTGGTTCCACGGGATCGTGCCCTGATCACCCAAGTGCGAAATCAGGACGCAGAGTACGGAAGAAGTTTAGAAACGCAGAGAACGCGGAGATCGCAGAGAAAGCCACGAGAACCATCCTCATGAATTTCCCATCTCCGTGTCCTCTGCGCTCTCTGCGTTTCAAATCCTCTTGGCCTTGGATTCGGGCGATGCCGCGCCGGGTCTTCCGTGGCTCGCGTGAATCATTCGGGGCCGCCGTTGCTTGCCCGAGGCAGTTCCTCAAGGCATCATCTCGCCTCGCCTGTCCCTTCGACCCGTGATCGACATCTCAAGACGAGAGGCCACCTCCATGCAGC
>JAYUFF010000976.1:0-3519 GCA_043738825.1 Schlesneria sp. | reverse complement strand
CGTGCGAGGAAGTGAAGGCTGTTTCCCACTCTCACGGCCACGTCGAAGCTCCGTGACCGTGGCACCCAATTACCCAGATTCAACAAGGCGATGGCCCCGCATCAAACCCGGGCATCAAGGCCAGGGAGCGTCGAGTTGCCGACAAATTTCTCGGACGAGCGGTTCGGGAAGCTCGCGATGGCGAGGGACTGGAGCGCGATGTCCGTTGGCCGAGTTCTCGAAGATCGTGTGGCTGTGGCCTTCGCGGACGAGATGACAGCCGTGCCGTGCAAGTTGCTGAAGGAAGTCGCGGCGTTTCATGGCGTTGTCGCCACATTCTGCGACAAGTGTTGACCGGTCTGCATGAGGAGATAGATCGGTTCCTCCAGGTCGGCGTCAGGATCGCTGCGGCTGGAGTCCGGAAGAGGCAGCGGCAGGCCGTCCAGCAAATTGGCCTCGGCCATGTCGGACAAGGCTCCCGACAGATTGCGCCGCGCTTCATCGAGCGAATGGCCGAAGGTCACCGTGCCCGGGAAGTCGAGCACCTCGCCCAGATAGATGCCCTCACACAACTTGTACGCGGACTTGTAGGTCAACATCGGCGGTTCTCCCTGACTCGGAAAGAAGACGACCTTGCGACCCGGGACTCGCGAGGTCGTTCTGTCGAGATCCCTCAACCACGTGGTCGTTCACTTGCTGCCGATCGCGCCACCGGCCGCGCCTTGCTTGACGCCACCCTTCAGTTTCGCGCCCTGCTTGAACGCGATCAGCGTGCTCTTGTTGCAGATGAACAGCGTGTTGTTCGCCACGATCGGCGTGCTGTAGAGCGAGTTGATCATGTTGTTCTCGGCCATCACGTTCAGCTTTTTTGAGAGTTCAAAAATGGTGATGTCACCGTCTTCGTCGCCGACGTAGACCTTGCCATCGACGATCAGGACCGAACCCCAGGTTGCGGCGAACATGTCGTGCGTCCAGTAGACGACCGGCTTGCCGTTCTCAACCCTCTTCGCGTCGAGGCAATGAATCAGACCGGAAAGGTCCGCGACGAACAGCAGGTCGTCCTTGATCGCCGCGCTGCCGATCGTGCGGTGCATCGTCTCTTCAAATTCGAGCTTGCCGTTTTTGTTGCGGTCGATGGAATCGTAGTGCCAGACGGCGGCCGCGTTCGGATTGGGGATGGCCTTCTCGCCCTTCTTGGCATCGACGGCCTGCAAGCGTCGGTGCGGCATCTCCTTCCCGTTGGCATCGACCGCCAATTCGAGGCTCACGTCGCCGCGCTTGGTCGGGTCGATGCAGTAGAAGTGGCCGTCACCCGTGCCGTGCTCGGGGTCTTCGCCCACGCCGGCGTAGACGTGGCCGTCGTAGAAGACCGGCGTGCCGATGATGTGGTTGCGCATGGACCGACCGCTGACCGAGTACAGCGACGCCTTCGGATTGCCGTCGAACTTCCACAACAGTTTGGGACCGCCCTTGCCGTCACCGGCCGGGTCGAAACTGTAGAACCAGCCGTCGCCGCCGCCCATCACCACCTGAGCCTGTCCGCCCGACTCGAAGCAGAGCGGGCTGGACCACTGGCCGTGCAGGATGTTCAAGCCGGGAGACTTGTCGCTCCAAACCAGCTTGCCGGTGTTCTTGTCGAGGCATATGAAGCTGGGAGCATTCGGGGCCGGGATGCTGAGGTGATCGTCGTCCACGCCGTTGCCGGTGACGATGAAGCAGTAGTCGCCGACGCACGTCACCGAGCACGCACACATGTTGTGCTGGAACACGCCCAGCGTCCCCATCATGTCGTAACGCCAGATGATGTCGGCCTCGTCCTTGTTCTCGTTCGGTTCGGCCTTGAACGGGCCGTCGTTCTCACCGTCGAGGAAGCCCTCGACATCGAGGCACAGTACTTCGCCACGGCTGGTGTTGTACCAGAGCCGCGTGTCATCACAGAACACGGTCGAGCAGATCCCCAGCCGTTCCCAGTCGTTCACGCGGCCGGACGACAGTTTGGGCGACGAGGCCTGCCACAGGAACTTGCCCGTCTTTTCCTCGAACGCGAGCAGGCAGCCCAAATCGACTTTGGAGGGATACCGCTTGAGATATTCGTTCCCGTTGTTGGTGCCGACGAACACCTTGCCGTTCGCCACGACGGGGTTGCCGTACGTCTGCGAGCCGAGCGGCGACGCCCACAGGACGTTCTCGCCCGTGGCGAGATTCCACTCGTGCGGAATGTTCTCTCCCAGCGGAGTGTTGTTGCGGTGCGATGAGCCGCCCCACTGAGGCCAGTCATACTTGCCGACCTTCATCTTGCTGATGATGTTCAGCGCGTCATCGGTCGGATTGAACTTGTCGGCGGCGGAGGCCAGACCGGCCGCAATGACGCAGACCGCAGCGGCGAGAGACAGAGATTTCATGACGGGTTCCTTGGGGACGGGCTTGGACGTTGGTGCGGGTTACGACTGAGCGCAGGCCATTGCGCCGGGAAGCGGTTGACTGGTGACGGTGGAGTACAGCACATCGGAATCGAGATCGGCTCCATTGGGCCACTCGATGACGCCGAGTTCGGCGTTGATGCGGACCTGACGAAAGAAGTCGTCGGCCTTGAGCGGCTCGAAGACGCCGTGAAACGCGATTGTCTCCGCAAGGTCGATCTCACCCTGCGAGCCATCTTCAAATCGCAGCCACAGCCGACGCTCGGCCAGCGGGCGGACGGTGACGACTTCGTGCGGCATGGTTTTCACTCCAATGGAGGGATCGTGTTCATCGGCAGTTGCTGGCGGGCTAAATCCCAGTCGTCACGAAGCTCTGACTGGTGCATCGCCGCCCACTCGGTCACCAGATTCAGTACGCGTGGCGACAACCTTCCATCCAGAACAGACAGCGAGTCGATTTCAATCGCCGCCGTCTGCGCACCGTGACGGACGTGAAAGTGTGGCGGCGGGTGATCGTTGTAGTACATCGCGATGATCGTTCCGAAGAAGCGGCTGATTTCTGGCATCGGTGGCTGCTCGGAACGGTTTTCATTTTAGCGGCGGATTCTTGTCGCGGAAGGCGTCGGGTGACTCGCCCCTCACCCCCGGCCCCTCTCCCCCAAAGGGGCGAGGGGAGGAAAGAGTTCAATGACTTGTCGGCACGACCGACACGTTGTCGATGAAGATTTCCGAGTCCTTGGCGTTGCCGAACAGACCGGGGCTGCCGGTCAGGTTGGCGGGGGAGTCGGTCCATTCGATCGACCACTGCGGCGGCTCGGCGTCGGATTTCTTCCACGCCTTGCCGTGACAGACCGAGACCTTCTGGCCGTCACGTTCCTCAACATTCACGACCAGCTTCAGCGTGTACCACTGACCCGCCTCCCACGCGAAGGGGACTTCGTGCGACTTCTGATCGTGCGGGAACCACGAGTACAGCTTGAGATGCTGGCTGGCACCGAGCATGGCGAAGCGATAGCGCTGATTCTGCACGCCGATGTCCGGCAGCTTCGAGTTCTTGTCGGCATCGGCTCCGGCGGCGACATCGTTCGCCATGAAGTCGCCCTGAATCACGTAGCCCTTC
>JAYUFF010000975.1:0-3520 GCA_043738825.1 Schlesneria sp. | reverse complement strand
AAGTTCTCGTCCGGTGCGTTCCGAGGACTCCACGCACCCTACAAGACTCAAACTTAGCGACCCCGACATGCGACGTTCCTTGTTCGACTGGCGACTTGTTTCGCTGATGGCCTTGCTGCTGCTTGGCGTGTCCGGTTGCGGATCGTCCGCCAAACCGAAGGCTGGCGACGCGGAAGCCGATGCCAAACAGACGGCGGCCGACGTGCCGTCCGATCCGCCCGTGGTGAACCCGCGCGATGTGCCTCCGGGTCGGCATCAACTGTTGGTTCCGCTGAAGGTCTACTCGAACCCACCCGGCTGCCTGGTCTTCCTCGGGGTGGAGGTCGTGCGCGGCGAAGGGGACACGTTTGCTCAGACGCCGCTCGAAGTGATGGTGCCGCGCGGCAAAGTGATTGTCTCGGTCGAGAACCCGGGCGGTCGTCGTGCGACGCAGCAGATCCAAGTCCCGGCCGAGGAGGAAGTCGAGTTCGATGTCCGTTCGGCTCCCGAAGAGGGAGACAAGCTGGTCGAGCCGTCGCCGCTGAACGCTCCCTACTTCGAGGCGTCGGTGGGGCGACCGCTCGAACTGAAGTCGCTGAACTCGCCCGAGCAGGACTTCGATCCGTTCGTCTCCGCCGACGGCAGAGCAATCTGGTTTGTCAGCGATCGCGGCGGAGTGCGTGGCGTGTACGTGGCGACCCGCGCCTCACCCTATCACGACTTCGAGACGCCTCAGATCGTGGAGGCTTCGAGTGGGGCCGACCTGCCGGCATCACCGACCGTCACCGCCGATGGCTTGATGCTGGTCTACGCCGTCCCCGACAAGGCCCGTCTTTGGCAGACGACCCGCAAGCGGGACACGGCTGCGTTTGGGAAAAGGGAGATCATCCGCACCGATGAGAAAAACGAACGGGCCTGGCGTTCGTCGCAACTGTCGTCGGATGGCCTGCGGCTCTACTGGACCGAGGAGGGAGACGACCTCATCACGCGCGCGGCCGTGCGTGCGTCGGTCGGCAAGCTGTTTGGAAAGACTCTGAAGTTCGAGCTGCCGGGCCGGCATCCGCATCTGTCGTCGGACGGCCTGCGCCACTTCTCGTTCGATGGAGCGAAGCTGCACCGCGCACGACGCGGTTCGATCAAGCAGCCGTTTGGCGAACCCGAAGTCATCGGCGAACTGAAGCTCGACAACTACAAGGTCAGCCCGCGACACCGACAGTTCTGGGTGACGGACGATGAGCAGTGGCTGTTCTATTGCGACGATCCTCGCTCGGGTGGAGATCTGTTTCTCGTTCGCCTGAGTGACGGGCCGGCCTGGGGCCGCGCGCCTCAGGGCAAGTCGATCGCCGAGAAGGTCATGGTTGCGAAGGTCGAGGACGACACGGCCAAGATCGAGAAGCCCGCCGCACCGCCGGTTGATCCGCTCACATTGCCGCTCCCGTACACCGCTCACTGGACCGAGCTGTCGAAGTTGCTGGCGACGGGCAGGACGGACGAGGCGATCGCGTTCGCTCAGAAGTCTCTCACCGCGAAGGCCCTCGCCAATGATCGAACTCTGGTGACGTGGGACATCGAAGTGGCCGAGCATGTGGCCGAGTTTCATCGCGACGTGGCCCGCGCGATCGAAGCCCTCAAGCCGGGATCGATCGTGCGTGCCGGGGGGACTCGATTCGACTTCGAGCGGCGCGAGGGGGACGAGCTGCACCTCAAGCTGAAGGACAAGGCGGTCCTCAAAAAGATCGGCGAACTGACTCCGAGCGACCTCGTGGCGCTCGCCGAATCGGGATCGGAGAAGGCCGACGCCGCGAAGGCGCTGCGGTTCGGCATCTTTCTCCATTTTCAGGGCAAGTCGTTCGAGAAGGTCTCCGAACAATGGCTGAAGCGGGCGATGGGTGAGGGCGAGAACTTCGTCGATCGGCTGGCCGCGCGGGCGCTCATCCAAGGACAGCAGGAGATCGCGAGAAAAAAATTCTCGGAGGGGATCGGCTTCCTCGACGAGGCCGTCGCGGCCGCACCGGCCTCCGATTCCGGGAAGCAGGCCGTGAAGGAGAAGGAGACGCTGTACGACAAGCTCGACTGGAAGCCGGTCGGCAACCGGAAATGGAAGCGCGGCGAGTTGGGTGAGTTTCTGGCCGACCCCGTCCGCTCGAACGGTTCGTATCTGATGTCCGAGCAGCAGTACGGCAACTTTGAACTCACTTGCGAGTGGAAGGTTACGGATGCAGGCCGATCACCAAATACTGGAGGAAAGAATCCAAATGAAGTGACCGGCCCGACGGCGATGGGAGGCGTCTACCTGCGCTATGACGGGCGCGGGAATCCGTTCAAGAATGGAGCCAAGATTCATCTGGCGAACGACGTGGCCCAGAAGGGAGTCGATCAGTTCTCGACCGGTTCGCTGTTCGGCTCGGACGCGCCCCTGTCGAACGCCAGTCTTCCCGAAGGAAAGTGGAACACGCTGCGGATTCGCACCCGCGACAAAACGGTGCAGGTCGCGATCAACGGCAAGGACGTGCTGAAAGCCACGCTGAAGAAGGACGTTCCGGCGAGCGGTCACGTCGTGCTGGACGGAGTGGCGGGCGGCATCAGCTACCGCAAGGTGCTGGTGTTCGAGTTGCCGAAGGGCGAGTGAACGCAGGGGCGAATCTGCGATAGAAGCCTGACGCGCAAGCGAAGGATCAAATTGCCGATCATCCTTCGCTTGCGCGTCAGGCAGGCTTCCTTCGCTTGCGCGTCAGGCTTCTATGGGCAAGCTTTTTATCGCCGCTCGCCCTACGGCAGAAAGCCCCGCTCGCGCAGTTCCTGAATGTTGTCGGGGGCGCTCTGCATGATGCGGTCGCTGGCGTAGCGCAGCACGGCGAAACCGGCCAGCGGTTTGGGGGCCGTCAGAATCGCGACGTGTTCCTCTTCCTCGTCGTCGAGTTTTTTGTTGAGCCTCGCGACGACTTCCTCGACGCTGTCGCTGACGATCTGTTTGGGGCCGCTCTGATTGTGCAGCTTGATGTTCGAGAACGAAGCCGACCGGGCGAGGATGAACTGGGCGAGGTCTTGATCCTCGTCGTCCTCGAAAAAATTCTCGAACTCGGGTCGCGCGTTGTCGGGAGTGATGATCATCGGCCGCGTGATCTTGACCTCACCCTTCGTGATGCTGACGGTCTTGTCCGGCCCCAGCCCCGACAGCACCAGAAAATACGGCAGATCGGACGCACCGAACGTGAACAGCGAATAACGCACCGGCCGCACGATCTCGACCGCCTCCCAGGCGGCTCGAAACCGGCGTTCGTTGCCAAACCCATCGAGCGGAAACACGGTGGCGACTCCACGGAATACAGATCACACGAATGGACGAAACACCGCCCGAACACACCGACAAGTTGAGTCGAACCTGTAAGCGAACACAAGCGAAGTCCCACTCGCGCCGTTCAAGCCGCTTGACAGTCTCGACGAGCATCAGAAGAATCAGTCGCTCTTCAAGAGAGAGCATGTCGAGCATTCACTTGAACTCACACCGCTGCCCCGTCGAACGGCGGACCACAGCTTTACC
>JAYUFF010000974.1:0-3521 GCA_043738825.1 Schlesneria sp. | reverse complement strand
TGTCCCACCAGCGCAGGCGGTATTCGCGGGTTTCGGCGGTGCCGGGGACCAGCAGCGGGCGGTCGTCCGTGTAGGGCTTCACCGTGTCGATGGCGAGGAACTCCCACGGGCCGGCGTTGCGGCGGCTTTCGATCCAGACGCCGTTGTGCCCGAACTTCGTGAAGTTGAGCTGCACCTGTTGCTGAGCCGCTCCCTGCGTCACCGTCGCCGTGAAATCGGGGAACGGATGCGCCGTGGTGATCGGCGTGCCGACAATCTGCAAACTCTGGCCGATGGAGTCGGTGTAAGCGGTGCTCAACTTGATCCGCCCGACCTGATTGAACAGCCGGGTCAGGACACCGGGCGGACGAATCGCCGGTGGGGAGGCGAAGGTGCTCGGCACCGGGACGGGCACGGTCGCTCCGCCGGGACTGGTGCCGTTGAGGACCAGCTTATTGTACGCCGTGGCTCCGACCGCATCCTGTTGCACGGCGGGATGGCCGGGTTTGGAGCGTTTCGCGAAAACCCGGTGCTTCCCTTCGGTCCAGCACCAGCCACCCGACCGTTCCCTCAAATCGGCGGCACGACCAAATGCAAACAGCCCAGCCAACATCGGTTGGCTGGGCTGTGAAGTTGTCTGTTGCGACGAATCAGGCCAGTTCGGGAATCGGCTCGCGCATGTCGAGCAGGTACTGCGGACGGCCGGTCGGATCTTTGAGCGTCACGGTCATCGGGTCGATGCCGAGGTTGCGGTAGATCGTGCCGACGACTTCCTGCACATGGACCGGACGGTCCTTGGCGTATTCGCCGAGGCGGTTCGTCGAGCCGATGACCTGGCCAGTCTTCATGCCTCCACCTGCCAGCAACGCACAACTCACTTGTGGCCAGTGATCGCGACCGGCTTGCGGATTGATGCGCGGTGTGCGACCGAACTCGCCCCACACGGCGACGGTCACGTCGTTCAGCATCCCGCGTTCGTCAAGATCCTGCACGAGGGCACTCACGCACTGATCGAGCTTCGCGCCGTGATCGCGAACCAGATCGAAGTTCGCCCCGTGGCTGTCCCAACGGCCGAAGCTCAGCGTCACCGAACGAACGCCGACTTCGACGAGGCGTCTTGCAATGAGCACATGCTCGTTGACGGTGGGCGCTCCGTCGTACTGATGCTTGTACGGCTTGCCGTCTCCATATTTCGCGCGGAGCTTCGGGTCTTCCTTGCTCAGGTCGAGGGCATCGACCAGCTTGCTCGATGTCAGCACGCCGAAGGCCGCTTCGGAAAAGGCGTCCATTCCCTTCAGCATGCCCGTGCTGTCGCAATCGCGCTTCAACCGGTCGAGTCCCGTCAGGACGGCCTTCCGATCTTGCAGCCGATCCAACGAAATGCCGTTCAGTTTCATGTCGCTGGTCCCCTCGCCATCGGGCTTGAACGCCTGATAGGCCGCGCCGAGGAAGCCGGCGCTGCCCGGCTCCGACCACGGCGTGTGCTGTGTCCTCGCGGCGAGGGCCACGGCGGGAGGAACGCCGGGATCGCTGGGACCGAACATCTTCGCGGCGACCGCGCCGATACTGGGCCGTCCGCCGACGGAACTGATGCTGTTGCGAGGCCATCCCGTCAGGCATTGAAAGCCGTCGTGAGCACCGTCATTCCCAACGACCGATCGAATGGCGACGAACTTGTCCATCATCGACGCGATCTTGGGGAAGCACTCGCCAATCTCGATCCCGGACACGTTGGTGCGAATCGGATCGAACTCACCGCGAATCTCGCGCGGGGCATCGACCTTGATGTCCCACATGTCCTGATGAGGCGGCCCGCCGCCGAGGAAGATGTTGATGACCGCTTTCTGGTTCGAGGTGCGACCGGCGAGAGACTCGGCCCGCAGAATGTCGGGCAGCGACAGACTGGCGGCCGATCCAAACGCAAAGCCACCGATTTTCAGAAAGCTGCGGCGGCTGATGCCATCGCAGTACTTGGCCGGTTGTCCGAAGAGAGTCAGCATGTTCGGTTCCTCGGGGATGGGTGAGGCTCGTGTTTTGGCGGGAATTCTCACGCCACAAACGAGTCGCGGCACGAGTAGGCGGGGTCATCTTGGAAAAGTCTGATGTAAGAGTAGCTCTCATTGCTGGAGGCGGTCAAGACAATCGACTCAATCCATCGGGACTTTCCACTTTGGCAGTATCGGCTGGATGGTGTCGCCCCGAAAAGGAGGATCAGCCGATTTCAAGTGTTTCGAGCCGATGAAAGCACCTGGACCGGCAGTCCGAAGGTGGAGTCTGACCGCGTTCGCCTCAGGCAATACCAATAGCAAGAGGAGGCGTTAAACCTCCTCTGCTGACGATCCAAGACGTTGGTGAGACCGACTCTGAAGTGAAACCGGCGTTTCACTTGTCCGACTTCGGCGAACTGATCTTGGGCGAGTCTGTCTTGGTGGATGACGAAGTCGAATTCTGCTTGGCCTTGAGTCGCTCAAGGGCCTCCTGTCGGTCCTTCTCTTCTTTTTCGTGCCGAGCCTTGGATGCCTTCGAGTGCATCTCCCGCTTGTGTTGCTCAATGGCAGCCTGACGAGCGGCGGCTTCCTGTGCGGCCTTTTGCTGAGCCTCCGCCTGCTGCGCTTGAGCCTGCATCAACTTCTTAACCATTGAGGTATTCACTCGGCCGTAACCGTAACTCACGGACTGAGCGAACAAGAGGCAGGCGAGAAACAAGGCGACAATTCGAGTCAGTCGTTGCATGAGTACACTCCTGAAATAATTGCTGGGCCTGAGTTTTGGAGAACTTTGACGCGAACTGACCGAATTCAGCACTTGCTGTCAAGCCGCGTCAATTGTCGTCCAAATCGTAGCCGCCTGATCCCTTCAAAAGAAGATCGTTGGCTGACAAAGTTGTTAGCTCAATCGCGACTTCGGGAAATCAGGCCGCCTGCAATCCCTCGTTCCATTTGCGAACCGGCGTCACACGCTTCAAAATCGCGATCATCGGGATCATCATCGGCGGGAGAACCGTCACGGGTGACGAACAATTCGCAAGCCAGAGAGTGAGAACCATTCGACGTGAACACACAAACCGAGACCCTCGGCCGATTGACCTGCCGGATTGTCGATGCCCTTCCCGCCGGCAAGCCTCCCGAGTACATCGTCGTGTTGTGTCACGGCTTCGGTGCGCCGGGGACCGATCTGGTTCCCTTCGGCCCCGAACTGTTGGAGCACTCACCCGTGCTGGCCGAACGAGTTCAGTTCGTGTTCCCCGAAGCGCCGCTCGATCTGGCAGACCTCGGGATGCCGGGCGGTCGCGCGTGGTGGCACCTCGACATGCTCAAGCTGCAAATGGCCGTGGCCACCGGTGAGATTCGCGATCTGCGGGAGGAGCAACCCGAAGGACTGGAGTTCGCCCGCCAGCGACTGCTCGCCGTGATCGCCGAGTGGAGTGCGCGAACCGGCGTGCCGGTGTCACGATTCGTGCTGGGCGGCTTCTCGCAGGGATCGATGTTGGCGACGGATGTCACGCTCCATTTGGACGAGAACCCGGCCGGACTGATTGTCCT
>JAYUFF010000973.1:0-3523 GCA_043738825.1 Schlesneria sp. | reverse complement strand
CCAGTTCCTCGAACGCCTTCCGCGCGGCATCGAGCCTGTCGGCGATCAGGTCGCTTTCGGCGAGGCTCAACTTCGCGTTATCGACCAGATCGCTGTTGGGGACTTCGGCGATGAGCCGTCGGAAAATCTCATCGGCCCGCTCGAACTGTTGGGCGTCATAATTGAGCAGCGCCCACTCATCAAGCAGTTGGTCGAGCCGCTGCGGTTTGGGGAACCGCTTCACCAACTCGTCATACGCGGTGTCCGCCTCCTTCGCCCGCTTGGCCTTCCGATGCAGCCGCGCGACCTGCAAGCCGGCCCGGTACGAGTAAAGCCACGGCGTCTGTTGCTCGGCATTCGGCTCGGCCGGTTTTTCGAGCGTGATCTGCTTCAGGAGTTGATCGAACGCGATCAGGGCCGCATCGACATCGCCCGCCTCTTTCAATGCCTCGGCTCGATAGTAGGCGCACTCGGGGGCAATCTTGTGAGTCGCGAAGTCCTTCAACACGCGAGCGAACGTCTCGGCCGCCAGCGCTCCCTGCTTCTGCTTGAACTGCGCCCAAGCCAGCCCGCGAATCGCATACGGCTGGTTTTCGGAGCCGTTCGTCAGCGGAATGAGAGCCGTGTACATCCGCGCCGCCGTCGGCCAGTCTTCGCGCGCGTCGGCCAACTCGGTGAGTTGCTGTGTCGTGACGAGCCGCAGCGGATGCTCGACGAACTCCGTGTCGAGCCGCTTCAGCGCGGCATCGGCCTTCGCCACGTCCCCCTTGCGAGTTGCCACCACCGCCTGAATCGAGAGCGCTCGCGCCGCCTGCCGTCCCTTGGCGAAGAGGTTCAGGTACGAGGCCGCTGCACCATCGGCCTCATCGAGTTTCTTCTCGACTTGGAAACTGTCGGCCTGCAACACGAGAGCGTCCCCAAACTCGGACTTCGCTCCCTCGGCCAGCACCTGCTCCGCCAGCGGCGCGATCAATTCGAGGGCCGCCGCATGCTGACCCTGAAGCTGTCGCGCGAACGCGAGGTAATACCGCGCCTGACTCTTTGTTTTTGCGACAGTCGTCTCGCGCAGCACGACATCGAAGCGTTTGGCCGCCGCTTCGTAGTGAGCGGCCACTTCGTCGGCCGGCTTTTGCTCGCGCAGACTGATCGCCGCGCGAGCCAACTCCAACCGGCCGGACAGCAAGTCCGAGTGCAGCTTCAGGCCGCTCGTCGGATAGTCCTTGGCGAAGCGACTCAGCAGTTGTTCGGCTCCCGTCAGATCGCCCGCTTCAATCGCCAATTCGGCCAGCGCGTGCAGGCTGTCGTCACCGAACTCACCTTTCGCCCACTTGCCGAGCACCGAGTCAAACAGTTGCCGCGCCTCGGCCGTTCGTCCCAGTTGCCGTTCGCACAATGCCTGCTGGAACAGAATCGATTCGAACAACGGCGCATCGCCCGCCGCCTGTGCGGTCGCCTTCAGCACCTCGACGGCCTGCGCGGTCTGGCCGAGTGATTTGAGACTCAGCCCCTGCCAGTATCCCGCCGTGACGCGCTGGGCCTTGTCCTTCGTTGCCGCTTCAAACTGCGGAGCCGCTTCCGCAAACTTGCCCGACTGATAGAAGGCGTATCCCGCGTTGAGGTGGGCCGCCAGCACAAACCGACTGCCGGGGAAGCTCTTCGTCAACTCGACATACGCCGCAGCCGCCTCGGGGAATTGCTTGCGTTCAAACGCGATGGCCGCCAGGTGGAACTGTGCGTCCGCCGCGCGCGGCCCCTCCTTCTTCGCGGCCAGTTCCTTGAACTGCGCGACCGCCTCGTCCTCGCGCTTCAGACCTTCGAGCGATCGCGCACGACCAAACTTCGCATCCTCCACCAGCGGACCTGCGGGAAAGCGATCGATCGCCTGTTGAAACGAAGCGAGTGCGGCCGTCGGATCGTTGAGCCTCAGTTGCACGTCGGCCAGGTAAGGCAGCGCGTGATCGTGAAACGAGTCCTTCGGGAAATCCTTGAGGTACGAGTCGAGATCGACTCGCGCGGCGGCGAGGTCGTTCAGCAGGTAGCTGCACTCGGCGATGCGGTATCGCGCCTGGGCGAGGTTGGCGTTCTGAGGGTTCTCTTTCGCAAACGCCCGCAACTCGTCGCGCGCCGTTTTGAAGTCGTCCAAATTGACGAGCGTCAGTCCCAGATAGAGCTTCGCCAGCGGAACTTTCTCGTGCTTGTCGTGCGCTTTCAAGAAGGCTCGAAACTGCTCGGCCGCCGGTTTCCAACGCTCCTGCTTGTAGAGGCCGACGGCCGTGTTGTACTCGTCCAGCGCCGCATCGGCCCGCGCCACGGACGGCATCACCCACGCCAGCAGCAGCCACGCGACGAGTCCCCGCCACGCTGGCGACCAGCGGGACATTCGGCTCTCACCAACAGCAAACATAGACTCACCTCGCACAGCGAAAACACGGCCCGAGCGGACAAGATGGTAGCCGCGTCGATTCGACCCCGCAAACGGCGACTTGCCGGGTGCCGGCGCGAGAGGTTCCTTATCTCTTGTTCCCCTCGCCCCCCAAGAGGCGAGGGGAGACCGGTCGAGTTGTCAGACGGTTGTCTCGCGCCTACGCTTCGCCGTCGAATCGGTCCTCAATCCTCGACTCGGACAAGGTGACACATGAAGCCGGTCAGCAACGAAACCGTCCTGCGTCAGTTGCAGTGGCGGCACGCCACGAAGAAGTTTGATGCCACAAAGGCGATCTCGGCGGACGACTGGTCAACATTGGAACAGGCTCTGATTCTGACGCCGTCGTCGTACGGATTGCAGCCGTGGAAGTTCGTCGTCATCACCGATCCGGCCATCAAGGCGAAGTTGCTGCCCCTGTCGTGGGGCCAGCGGCAGGTGGTCGATGGATCGCACGTCGTCGTCTTCGCGATCCGCCAGAACCTGTCCGAAGCCGACATCGACAAATATCTCGCGCGGATCGTGGAGGTGCGCGGCGGGACGGTCGCAGCGCTGGCCGGCTTCCGCCGCATGATGGTCGGCGGACTGCTGGAGGGCGCGACGAACCTGAACCATTGGGCGGGCCTGCAAGCCTACATCGCGCTGGGCCAATTCATGACCACCGCCGCGATGCTCGGCATCGACACCTGCCCGATGGAGGGGATCGAACCCGCCAAGTACGACGAGGTACTCGGACTGAGCGAACTCGGCTTCGGAACCGTCGTCGCCTGCGTGGCGGGTTACCGGGCGAGCGATGACAAGTACGCCTCCACTCCCAAAGTTCGGTTCAAGGCGGAGGATGTCGTGCTGCGGTTTGATCCGAAGTAAATCGCCAACGACTCGTTGAAGCAGCCGTGTCACCCGCGCCATCCCTCGCGTTTCTAAACAGACCCGCGGAAGAAATTCGGTGGCCACGCTCGCCAGAGCGTGGGTTTTCCGCAAGTGATCCCACGCTCTTGGCGAGCGTGGCTACCAGAGATAAATGCGATTCCACATAGAGCAGCGTTGCGCACCACTCACCATAGCTTCGAGGCCGGAAATCGCAGGGCCTCGCGTTTCTTGGCGATGGCGGCGTTCGCCTTC
>JAYUFF010000972.1:0-3527 GCA_043738825.1 Schlesneria sp. | reverse complement strand
TCGCCGACAGCATCGAGACCGTGATGTCGGCCCAGTGGTACGACGCCAACATCTCGATCCCCGGCTGCGACAAGAACATGCCCGGCTGCCTGATCGCGATGGGACGCCTCAATCGTCCGTCGCTGATGGTCTACGGCGGCACGATTCGAGCCGGTTGCACTCCGCGCCATCCGAAGCTCGATATCGTCTCGGCCTTTCAGGCGTATGGCGAATACATCGCGGGCCGCATCACCGACGAAGAGCGTCAGGAAATCATCGGGTGCAGTATTCCAGGGGCCGGAGCGTGCGGAGGCATGTACACCGCCAACACGATGGCGTCGGCGATCGAAGCCCTCGGGATGTCGCTGCCGTACAGCTCGTCGATCCCGGCAGTCGATCCGCTGAAGGAGGGCGAGTGCCTCGCGGCGGGCAAGGCGATCCGAGTCCTCCTCGAAAAGAACATCAAGCCGCGCGACATCATGACGCGGGCGGCGTTTGAGAACGCGATGGTCGTCATCATGGCGACGGGCGGCTCGACGAATGCCGTGCTGCACCTGATCGCGATGGCGCGGTCGGTTGATGTCCCGCTGACCATCGACGATTTCCAAAAGGTCAGTGACCGAGTGCCGTATATCGCGGACCTCAAGCCGAGCGGCAAGTACGTGATGGAAGACTTGCACCACGTCGGCGGCACGCCCGCCGTGATGAAGTACCTGCTGGAGAAGGGCTATCTCGACGGAAGCTGCCTGACCGTGACCGGCAAGACGATGGCCGAAAACCTGTCGTCGCTGCCGGGTCTCGCCGAAGGTCAGCGAGTCATCGTGCCGATCGAAACACCGATCAAGGCGTCGGGCCACATCCGCATCATGCGCGGCAACTTCTGTCCCGACGGAGCCGTCGCCAAGATCACGGGCAAAGAGGGACTCGTGTTCACCGGCCCCGCGCGCATCTTCGACTCCGAGGAGGCGATGCTGGTGGGGATGGAGCAGAATCAGATCAAGAAGGGCGATGTCATCGTCATCCGCTACGAAGGCCCGAAAGGCGGACCCGGCATGCCCGAGATGCTGACGCCGACATCGGTCATCATGGGTGCGGGCCTTGGCGAACACGTGGCCCTCATCACCGACGGCCGTTTCTCGGGCGGGTCGCACGGTTTCATCGTCGGCCACGTCACACCGGAAGCGCAGGACGGCGGGCCGATCGCACTCGTCGAGAACGGCGACATGCTCACGATCGACGCCAACCTCAACCGCATCGACGTGAGCCTCTCGACACTGGAACTCGACCGCCGTCGCAAGGCTTGGAAAGCGCCGGCCTTCAAGGCCACGCGTGGCACGCTCTACAAGTACATCAAGAACGTGAAGACCGCGACCGAAGGCTGCGTCACCGACGAGTGAGTGGGGAGGTTGAAGGTTGAAGGTTGAAGGGTGAAGATTGAAGGTTGAGGAAGGAAGAACTCGTCCATCTTTCTTATTCCCTCAACCCTCAACCTTCAACCTTCAACCTTCAACCTTCATCAACCTCGCCTTGACCGTTTGCGGGTTATCGGGGACAAGTCCGCCGCTCGGGCGACTGAAAGGAATTCAGTTGAACTCGCATGGAGGCGTTCGCGGTGGTATCGACGGTCTCGGCATTTCCAGTCGCAGTCAGTCTGCGTCGATTGTTTCCGCAGGCCAGCTTCGTCGGCTGTGCCAACATCTGCGCGACCGATGCGTTCGAGAACAGCCGCGAGGTCTGTCCGCACAGCCTGTTCGCCGTCGTTCACGGCCTGCAGGTCGATGGGACGCAGTTCATCGATCAAGCGGTGTCTCACGGGGCGGTCGGCTTGCTGGTCGATCGACCTTTGTCGGGAGTCTCGATTCCTCAATGCGTTGTCCCCGATGTTCGGTCGGCCTTCTCGCGCGTTTGTGAGGCTCTGGCCGGTGACCCGACGAAGCGGCTCGATGTCGCGGGGATCACCGGAACCAACGGCAAGACCACGACCTCGTGGATTGTGCGGAGTCTGCTCGAACGAACCGGTCGCCGCTGCGGCGTGCTGGGGACGGTCGAGTACTCCGACGGAATGTCGATCGAGCCTGCCCGGCTGACGACGCCCGTGTCCCGATCGCTCGCCCAGTGGATGGGCCGCATGGTGACACGCGGTACGACTCACGCAGCCATCGAACTTTCGAGTCACGCGCTGCATCAGGGTCGCGCGGCGGGGATCGAACTCGAAGCGGCGGTCGTCACGAACATCACGCAGGATCACTTCGACTATCACGGCGGGTACGAGCCGTATCGCGAAGCCAAGTCTCGCGTGCTGGAGATCGTTCGTCCCGGTGGCCTGATCGCCCTGAACGCCGACGATCCGGGAAGTTGGTCGTTGCGGGATCGAGTTCACGATTCGGTTGCGTTCGCCTCGTTCGGGCTTCAGCCGACGGCGGATGTCGCCGCGCAGGTGCGCGAAGAATCGCTCGGCGGCAGCCGGTTCCGACTCTCGATTCACGGACGGTCGCTCGACTGTGCGACCACGTTGATCGGACGGCATAACATCTCGAACTGTCTCGCGGCGGCGGCCATTGCGTTTCATCTTGGCGTGACGCCCGAAGAAATTGTCGCGGGGATCGAACAGTTTCACTGCGTCCCCGGTCGATTGGAACGCCTTCAATGCGGTCAGCCGTTTGAGGTCTTCGTCGATTACGCCCACACGGACGATGCCCTGCGGCGGTGCCTGCAAAGTTTGAAGAGCATCGCGCCGGGTCGCCTGCTGTGCGTGTTCGGAGCCGGCGGCGATCGCGATCGCACGAAGCGACCGCTGCTCGGTCGAGCCGCCCTGCTCGCCGATCTCGCAATCGTCACCAGCGACAACCCGCGCAGCGAAGACCCGCGCGCGATCATCGACGAAATCGTCGCCGGCATGTCGGCGTCGCATGTGGAATCCATCGTCGAGCCGGATCGAGCGGCGGCGATTCAAATGGCACTCGATCTGGCTCGGCCCGGCGATTGCGTGCTGATCGCGGGCAAGGGCCACGAGAACGAGCAGATCATCGGCGACAGAAAGCTGCCGTTCGACGATCGGCAAGTTGCGAGAGGGCTGCTCTCGGAACGATGGCGGCCGCTGTTGGGCCAGCAACGGCGAGCGAGCGCCTAACAAAATGGAACAGCTCAGTCTGTACGACCTGACGCAAGCCACGGGAGGCCAACTGACGGAACCGTCGTCGGCCGACCGGCCGTTCAGCCGCGTCAGCATCGACTCGCGCGATGTCCGACCGGGCGACATCTTCTGGGCGTTGCCAGGCGAACACCACGACGGGCACGACTTCATTCCGCAAGCCCTCGAACGGGGTGCGGCCTGTTGCGTGACAAGCCGATCTCGTAACGAGACGACCAGCGGATCGAGGCTGATCGTCGATGATGCACTCGCTTCGTTGGGACGATTCGCGCGGTGGTATCGCGGGACGCTCGAAGCCCTGGTCATCGGCGTGACGGGAAGCGTCGGCAAGACCACGACCCGCGACCTGATCCACGCGGCGCTCGCGTCCGAGTACGAGGGCGTCCGCAGCCGCAAA
>JAYUFF010000971.1:0-3535 GCA_043738825.1 Schlesneria sp. | reverse complement strand
AACGCCTTGACGATGGTGTAGGCCAGCTTCAGCGCCGCATAGTAGCCGTGATACGTCGTCGTCATCCCCGTCCGTGAATCGCCGATGATGATGGCGGGTCGAAAGATGGTGGGAGACTCGATGAAGTCCGCCTCACGAACCATTGTTTCGGATTCGAGTTTGCTGCGTTCGTAGTCGTTGGAGAAACCCTGCCCGACGTTGAGTTCCGTTTCGAGGACTCGTCCCTGACGCAGGCCGGCCACATACGCCGTCGAAACGTGATGGAACTGCCGGATGCCGGTAGTGCGACACAGGTCCAGGACATTGCGAGTTCCACCGACGTTCGACCGCCACGGTTCACCGTCTTCGCTGGTCGAATGGAACGTCAAGCTGGCGGCGTTGTTGATGACTGCCGTGCAGTACTCGGCGATCCAACGCACATTGTTCGCGTCGAGGCCCAGATCGGGCTGGCTGATGTCTCCCTCCATGACGACCGGACGGGGAAGAGGGCGTCCGAGTTCGACATCCCACAGGCACATGGCCGCTTCGATGCGCTGCCGCGCCGACATCCGTCGACTGGAACGGGCAATCACGGCTACGGGGATGTCGGCTGACAACAGGTCGCGCAGCAAATAGTTCCCGAGCAAACCGGTCGCGCCGGTGAGCAAGAAATAACTCATAAGGCAAAGTTCCGCTGAAGGTGTCGGTTGATTGAGCCTCATGCGTCGTCGGATCGCTCGCAATCCTGAGCGAGCGATGGAGTCTACCCGGCATGATTCGATCAATGCAATCGACGAGACGACGACAACTCGTTTGATTCTCTCACGACGCTGTCACAATTGCGCAGGATGAACCCACGCGCGAAACGCGCGGCATCTGCCCGACAGGAACCACGTTGACAATCCGCTCGACTAGCAGATCGTGCTTTCCACGAACGACTTGAGTCCGAACTGCCGGATTGTGGCGATCGTGTCGAACGGCAGAGGCTCACTGCGCGCGATCACGACGATTCGGCAAGATCTGCCGGTGAGTGGTCGATGCGGCGGGTGGTCGGAGAGGTGATGAGCGCTGGTTTGCGGGATGAGCTTCGTGCGGAATACGCCTTACCCAACGGTCTCTTCCGATGAGCCGGGCTTGCCGAGAAACTTGCCGCCGCTCAGGAACATGCCGTTGTCGCACGGGACGCACCATTCGAGGACGACGCGGTAGCAGTACTCGCGTGATTCGCTGGCCATCTTCACCGTCACCTCACCCAGCGAGACGGAGCCTCGGTGCAGCATGCCGATGCCGTAGCGGCTGATCTCGCGCGTCATGGCCGCCACGGTGTTGCCGCGCTGCGTGGTGATTTCGGCGGGGACCGTCAGTTCGATCCGTTCGTGAGTCCGCAGATTGGTGCCATCGACTTTTTCGATGCTTTCGAGCACGGCGCGCAGGTCGTACACGCTGGGGCGGCTCCAAGGGTCCGGCGTCTTCATGGCGGCTCCGACTGCGACTGGGCTGACCTGCGGAATGCAGGTGGTTGCCAAAACTCTACGTCACAAATCGTCCCGTGACCGGCGGAATTCAGAACATTCAGACCAAAGCCTGAAGGATGAGCGATGAAGGATCGGAGTCGGAAGCGATTGCCCCTCAACCCTCAACCTTACGTCGCTCCGCGGCGATAGCACGCCAACGCGAGCAGGCTGCATACCATGAGGCTCGCGGCTCCCAGCGCCCAGCCCCAAACGGAACCGCGAGACTCGATGTGCTCCGGCTTGTTGGGGTGCGACGCATTCGTTTTGCCGACCACGTTGCGGAACGGCGACACGGGGCGAACATCCTCCAGTGTCGGCGGAGGCGTGGCCGTGTTGTCCGTCGTCAATTGCGGCCCGTCGTCCGGTGAGATGGTCGCCGGGTTGTCGAGTGACCGGCTTGGTGATTCAGCCGTTGTCGCTCGCTGTTCGTCCTCGGGAAGCTCGGGCTTGTCAGAGTCCGATTCGTCCGACGATGGGTTCGGGCGGAGAGCCCCTTCAACGTCACTGCGCACCGTGTCACTGCGCACCGTCGCTTGGGAACGAATGGCTTCGCGAGACGCCCTTTGCGGTGAGGTGACGGTCGAGAGGGCGACACTGCGATTGGCTTGCACGACCGCAGTTCGCGAATCGGCGGTGGCTTTGACATCGTCATCAATTTCAAAGCCGAGAGAAATTTGAGGCGGCTCGTTGTCGGCGGCAACGGGGATGATCGCGGCATCGGTCGCAGCGGTCTTTCGATCGCGACGAAAGACGTTGATGCCTCGCCCCAATAACCAGGAGCGATTGCCGGAGGATTCCGTGGCCGCCGTCTTCGGAGCGACGCTCTGTGGTTGCTCGGTTTTTGGGCGCTCTGCGTCCGCCACGTTGCTGTGTTCCGTTTCTTCAGACGGTTCCTGTATCGCCTGCAACTGGTCGTCAATGCGATGCACGAAGTCGATCGGACGCTCCTCATCGGGCGAGTAATCGAGCCGAGCGGTCTCACCCAACTCCTGAGCGATCTGTGCGGTCTGTCGGGCTTCGATGAATTGGCCGATGTCAAACAGGCGTCTGGCTCGACCCAGCAATGAATCGACTCGAAGGCGTGCATCGCCGGAACTTCCGGCGGTTCGGATCGGTTCCGTGTTCCGTTGAGCGTCTTCACTCAAGGCCGCCTTCAACCGTTCGAGTTGATCCTGACCGCCATCACCGCTCGACTGGCTAAGCGCAGCGGCTTCCGCCACGTCGCGCTCAGCGGCTCGCTGTTCGCTTGCGCTCGGAAGCGAAGCGACTCGTCCACCAGCTTGAGATGTCACGGAGCCGTTCGCTGACGAGGCACGTCCGCCGCGCGCACGCTTGGTATTGGCAGGTGCCTCTAAAGCGGAAGTCTGGCCGTCGTCGCGGGACTTCTCGACGGAGTCGGCGATCACGGCGACGTTGGCCGTGACGGAAGGCTCTGCCGGTTTCGTCTGTTCGTCCGGTTCTTCGCGCGTTCCCGGCCACCAGGTCTGAGGCACGGAGGGCAGGAACTGCGTCATCGTCCGGCGCGATCCGCCCACGCATCCGCCGAGGCAGACGCCATGCAGCACCGCCCCGAGCAGCAACAACCGCGCGGCAGCCACACGACGCTGCGATGTGCAAACAGCAGGAGGCACGGTGCCGACTCGTTCGCGAAGAGTGAACCAACGACGGGCCGAGACCGCCTTCGAGCGGCCAACCCGTCATCTGTATCGACCGCGCCGACTTTGAGGCTGAAGCAAAAATGAGTGAAGTTCCACGACACGACCGCACTCGGCAGATGTTGCCGATTCTGCTTCGAGTAAAGTTGTGCGGGCATTCAATGGCCCAGGCAAGGGGCTACATGACTGGTTTTGGAAAGCCTGCAAACCTCGTGCATCGAGTTGCAGACTCACGTCATGTGCGTCGCGACCTTATCGACGATCAGGCGTCCCACGTTGAGTGAGGCCGTGGCGGCGGGGCTGGGTGCGTTGCAGACGTTGATGACCAGATCGTTCTCGACGATCAGGAAGTCATCGACGAGGTTGCCGTCGCGCGTCAGGGCCTGA
>JAYUFF010000970.1:0-3543 GCA_043738825.1 Schlesneria sp. | reverse complement strand
GCAAGTCTTCGCGATCTCGAACCATCTCGTGGGACAGGCGGTGCTCGACAACATCGACGTTCGGCATAAGAGCATTCTGTCACCCGCCATCTGGGGCGACGGCAATCCTGAAGGCGTCACTCGACGCGCGACCGAAGAAATGAAGAACACGGCGCGAGCCGCTCAAAAGCTCGGCGTTGGCATTGTGAACGGCTTCACCGGGTCGAGCGTCTGGCACCTGATCTACGATTTCCCGCCGACTCCGAAGTCAATGTACGACGCCGGATTTCAACTGTTGGCCGACCGGTGGAACCCGATCCTCGACGTGTTCCAAGAGTGCGGTGTGAAGTTCGCGTTGGAAGTCCATCCGACCGAGATCGCCTTCGACATCTATTCGGCCGAGCGAGCCGTGGCGGCACTCGGCGGACGCGAAGAGTTCGGCTTCAACTTCGACCCCAGCCATTTGATCTGGCAAGGTGTCGATCCGGCCGAGTTCATCCGCTACTTCCCGAACCGCATCTATCACGTCCACATGAAGGACGCGAAGGTCCAGTTGAACGGACGATCTGGCATTCTGTCGAGCCACCTGTCGTTCGGCGATCCGCGACGCGGCTGGGACTTTCGCAGCATGGGCCGCGGCGGCGTGAACTTTGAAGAAGTGATCCGCGCCCTGAACGCCGCCAAGTATCAAGGCCCGTTGTCGGTCGAGTGGGAAGACATGGGCATGGACCGCGAACACGGTGCCCGCGAATCGTGCCAGTACGTCAAGAACATCGACTTCGCCCCCTCGGCCCGCGCCTTCGACGCCGCGTTCGCCGAGTAGTTGATCGTCGTTGAGGGCAGAGCAGCCTCCGCCTCGATTCCAACCGCAGTTCGTCACAGCCGATGGAGTTCACTCCATCGGCTGTGATTGCATGGTCGTGTGTTTTTGTGGCACGGTTTGATTCCTTGAAGGGCACGGATCAGCTATTTGCGGACCATCCTGTTGAAAACCGACATCCTCTTGAGGCCGCAGCCAAATGTGAGCTGCACACTCCCACGGCAGCAACTGCCGGTATGGTCGGTGTTGATTCATTCAACAGTCGGCGTTACAAACCGCGTCCCTCACGTCAGACGCCATGTCGGCAGCTAGATCAGCCAACCGTGATAGCCCGGTTATGCCGATAACTCGTCGTGTCTGGGGCAAGCTGGTCTCGGGATTGAGAAATTGGCCATTGACACGGTTGTTTCTTGCGTAGTGACTGGGCGGTGTTTACTGTGTTGCGAGCTTGGAAGAGGCTAACCCGCAACGGCGCGCATGCCAGTTGACCTTCTTGTGGCACTTCTTCCGCGTTTCTTTCGGGTAATGGGGCGTCCATGGCAACACCAACAGCGAGCACTTTCGTACTGCTTGAGGACGGATCGGGACAGACCGTCGTCGTCAGTCCGAAGGATCGAGACAAGTTCTGCATGAAGGTGGATGAGGCCGTCCGGGCCTGCAAGATGCTGACCCGAGGTTACTCGTTTGTCCGTCAGATCGGCGATTTGCAGGAGCGCCTTGCTCTGTGGTTGGAACAGCACCGTGAGCAAATTCACGCCGCTTATCTGACGATCCGCTCGGAAGGCTTGCTCTTTCTGGTCGTGCAGAAAGAAGTTCGTTGCGACCAAGGCTTGGTGGCAGCCCTGACTGATCTCGACATTGAAATCGCTTGCAACGATCAACTTGACGAGCTTGATCTGGAAGTGCTGTCACTGCCATTCACGTCGCATGACTCACTCGATGCCTTCATGTCCTCTGGCCAGGTAATTCGGGATGCCATCAAAGACAGCGCACCATCTGGCCGCAGTGGAGAATCGGAAAGCGCTCAACTATCTGGCTGCTCAGGTTGAGGCATTTCCTCAGTGGGTGACGACGGTTGCCTTCTATACCGCACTGCATGTGGTCGAGGCCGTCTTTGCCTACGACGATCGGCACACTGACGATCACCACGAACGCAACAAAGTTCTGAAAGCGACTCAGCGCTACAAGAAACTTTGGCAACACTACCGGCCACTGTGGAACGATTCGCTGATCGCCCGTTATCTCAAGTGCGATGGCTCCGGTGGCGTTTACGAGAACTTCTCAGACTACATGACCCCGGCCGAAGTGGAGGCCCAACATCTCCGCCACAACCTCCACCAAGTGATCCTCAGTGCCCGCCGCTTGATGAACGATGACACGTTCATGGTCGATGAACAGCCCACCACACAAGCTCGGATTTCGTCGGCGTGAAATGCGGTACAGCGACCGGCTGTGGTTGTTGGTCACGCGGCAAGAATGACGGCCCCGATTTCACGAGGCTTCGTTCAATTCAACACCTTGTGCCGCCGGTCTCTGGAATCAGACTCAGCATCGCCTCAACACCCCTTGCGGGATCAGTGCCTGGCACTCTGAGTCGTTCGTACAACGGCCCCATCTCCACAAGGTGCGAGGTCGCCCACCCGCTTGTCGGCCGGTATCTGGTTTGCATATCGTGGCTGCGGTTCGCCCACACCCCGACTGATTTTATGTGGCCGGGGTTCTTGTTCCTCTCGTAACTTGACTGCCGATGTTTTTGGAGACCCGCTCGTGCATGCCCCGACGCCTCGTGAAGTTCTGGCCCTGTGTCGCGAGAAGGAGATTCGAGCCGTGGACCTGCGGTTCATGGACTTTCCCGGCACTCAGAAGCACTTCACGATTCCGGTCACGGCCCTGACCGAGAAGAGTTTTGAAGACGGCTTCGGTTTCGACGGGTCATCCATTCGCGGCTGGCAGGCGATCAACGAGAGCGACATGCTGGTTGTCCCCGAGTCGGGAACGGCGTTCGTCGATCCCTTCATGACGCAGACGCTCGTCATGACTTGCAACATTCAGGATCCGATCACGCGCGAGGACTATGCCAAAGATCCGCGCAATGTTGCCCGCAAAGCCGAGAACTACATGAAGTCAACCGGTCTGGCCGACACCGCTCAGTTCGGGCCGGAAGCCGAGTTCTTCGTCTTCGATGACGTGCGGTTCGATCAGAACGAACACGAAGCGTACTACCACCTCGACAGCGTCGAAGGGCAGTGGAACCGGGGCCGTGCCGAATCGCGAGGCAACAGCGGCCAGAAGATCCGATTCAAGGAAGGCTACTTCCCGCTCCCTCCCGTGGACACACTGCAAGACCTGCGCACCGAGATCATGCTCACGCTGCAAGACTGCGGCGTTCAAGTGGAGGCTCAGCATCACGAGGTCGCCACTGCCGGGCAGTGTGAAATCGACATGCGTTACGCGCCGCTGCTCAAGACGGCCGACAACCTGCTGCTCTACAAATACATCGTCAAGAACGTGGCCGCCAAGCACGGCAAGTCGGCGACGTTCATGCCCAAGCCGCTCTGGAACGACAACGGCTCGGGACTGCATCTGCACTTCTCGCTGTGGAAGAACTCGACCAATCTGTTCGCCGGTTCGGGATACGCCGGGCTGTCTGAGACGGCTCTGTATGCCATCGGCGGCATCCTGCATCACGCTCCCGCGCTGATGGCCTTCTGCTGCCCGACGACCAACAGCTACAAGCGACTCGT
>JAYUFF010000969.1:0-9378 GCA_043738825.1 Schlesneria sp. | reverse complement strand
ACCCGACCAGCACTACTACACTTCCGCCATTCTTTGATGTCTTGGTTTCGCAAAGGTCTCCAGTGATCATCGTGCTCATCGCTGCGTCCGTATCGCTCTGGCGGTTCGCTTTCCGTCGTTGGCCGTTCTCAACTCGATCAATCTCAACTCAATCGACTATTGTCCCGACAACTCCTCCACCCGTCACCCGCCAATCACGCAAGGGCCGTTCATGGGCCTGATCCGTTTCGCCGTTCATCCGGCATTGCTCATCGACGATTGGCCGGAGGTGTACCGTGGCTACCTGACTGGAGCCGACGGTCGAGTCTTCTCGACTCGCATTGAGATCGATGGGGGAATCATCGGCTGTCGGAGGACGAGTTCCGAAAGCAGCAAGTTTCACGTCGCGTGGCCGGTCCTTGGCTTTGGCCGCCCCGTGGTCGCGACTGCTTCTCTGCCAGAGCGCGACGAACCGTACTTGCTTCCGGTCGAGTTGGCTCGCGGCAAGATCGTGCAGGTGCGGAATCAGGCTTCGCAGTGGGAACTGTCTGGCATGCGCGTGCCACCGGAGTTCGCGGAGCCATCGCGATTGGCTCATCGCGCGTTTGCGAAAGCCGCCTCGTGTCAGGAGCGGCCCGAGGAAGCCAGCCAACTCGCCAACGAGGCGCTGCACTTCGCCTGCGCCGCTGCCGAGATCCTAACGCACGGCTACGCCGAGCAGGCGCTCTTGGGTCGCTTACAACGGTTCGGTGGCCTCCCCGCCTCAATCGGTTGCGAGTTGCAGGGATCGATACCGAACCCCGACGCCAACGAACTGTTCGCGGCGGCATTCAACTCGGCGACGATCGCCGTGCCGTGGGGAAAGATCGAAGCGATCGAGGGTGAGTACGATTGGGGGCCTAGCGACAGACAACTCGAATGGTGCGAACAGCAGAAGCTGATGGTGCGCGGTGGTCCGCTGATCGACCTTGGCCCCGAGGGCCTTCCGCCGTGGCTGGCTCGCTGGGAACACGACATCTTCAACTTGCAGAGCTTCGTGTGCGACTTCGTCGAGACGGCGATCTCGCGCTACGTCGGCCGGATTCGAATTTGGGAGGTCGCCGCGCGACTGAACACCGGCGGCGCGCTGGCTCTCACAGAAGAGAGCCGTCTGACGCTCGCCGCGCGCGTGTTGGATGTGGCTCGCCAGGTGGACGAAGAAGCGCAGCTTTTGATTCGAGTCGATCAGCCCTGGGGTGACTATCAGGCTCGCGGCCAGCACCGTCTGTCGCCGTTGCAGCTTGTCGATGCGCTGCTGCGTTCGGGGGTTGGCCTGGCGGGGGTGAACCTTGAGTTGGCGGTGGGCTATCTGCCGCGAGGCAGTGCGCACCGCGACCTGCTCGATATTTCGCGCTTGATCGACTCGTGGAGCGTGCTGGGCGTGCCGATTCACGCGACGCTGGCCTGTCCATCGAGCAGCGACGACGATGCCCTGGCCGGTCCCGAATGGGAAGTCGAACCGCGCATGTGGGCCAGACCGATTGATAAAGAGGGGCAGGCCGAGTGGGTCGATCATGTCCTCGAACTGCTGTTGGCCAAGCCTTCGATCGCCGGAGTGTCTCTCACACACTTCGACGATGGTGATCCTCATCTGTTCCCGCAAGCTGGCCTGTTGCCCACCGACGGCACTCCGAAGCCCGCGCTCGAGCGGATCATTGCTCAGCGCCAACGCCACAAACGCCGCGATTGATCGAAGCGGGAATCGCGAGTCGTAGGGTGCGTGGAGTCTTCGGAACGCACCTTGCCAGCGAAGTCGTCGGATGACGATGATCATCGTGTGTTCCGAAGACTCCACACACCTACTTGCCTCACCGGCATGCCTGTCAAATCGACGCCGTGTTGCTAAACTGCCGCCCGGCCTCGCACCGCTGGCAGGCCCCCTCTGAAACGATCAACGTCCCGGCTTGGTTCGCCATCGGCCGGTCTCTGTTAGACACACGACATCTTGAAGAAGGATCGGCCCGATGCCGCTCAATCCGTACGATCCCTGCCCCTGCGGCAGCGGAAAGAAGTTGAAGTTTTGCTGTCAGAACATTGCCGACGAAATGGAACGGATCGGACGATTGTCCGAGGGAAATCAGCCTCGCGTCGCCCTGCAGCAACTCGAAAACCTCGCCCGCAAGTTTCCCGAGAACTCGTGGATCGGAACGACTCGTGCCCTGATCCTGCTCGAACTGAGTGAGGCCACCACCGCGCGAGACGTGCTGCGCGCATTGCTCGAACACCAGCCGGACCATGAGTTCGCGATCGTGTTGCTGGCCGCCGCCAACTTCCAGGCCGATGGCCTTGATGCCGCGAAGAAGTCGATTCATCGAGCCTTCCAACGCGGCGCGAAGAAGTTTCCGACGATGGTCAGCGGTCTCGCCGCGACGATGGCCGCGATCCTCGCTCAGCGTCACCTGATGATGGCCGCGCGGGAGCATCTGGGGTTGGCCTTGCGGCTCTCGCCCGAACAGCGACGACAGGAACTGTTCGTGCAACTGCTGGAGTTCGATGGCGACGAAGGGATTCCGTATCCGATGCGGGGCACTCATCTGCTTCCCTCCATCGACGGGACCGAAGAACAGCAGAAGGAGATCCGCAAGGCGCAGAAGTACGCCGCCGTTGGCTGTTGGAGCACGGCGGCCGATCTGTTCCTGCTGCTCAGCCGCACGTTGACGGACTCGGCTGAAGTGTGGCATTCCGCCGGCTTGTGCCGAGCGTGGGATGGTGACGAAGCGACCGCCGCCGAGGCACTGCATCGAGCCGCTCAGTTGTACGGCGACATCCCCGCCGCCGTGGAATGCGAAACACTGGCTCAACTGTTCGACCGACACACCACGCAGGATGTGATCGACATCTGCACCTACGAAGGTCAGATTGAATCGGTCGGTCGGTTGCTGACGGCTCTCGACGAACAGCCTCGACTGGTGCGAGTCCCCGTGCCCCCCTCGGCGGCCAATGAACCGAATGCTCCCGTGGCGGGCTATCAAGTTCTGGACCGACCCAAGTGGACCGATGGCGACCTCACCCAGTTGACACTTGAATCGCTCCCCAAGTTGCTGTCTCACCTTTCGGTCTACGATGCCATTCCCGATGCGAACGAACCGCCGACGTTGTTCCTCAGCGGCGATCGCGGTCCCGAGTTGGATGACGCGCGAGCCGTGGTTGAAGCCGCCACGGCGGGACTGATGCAGTGGCGGGCCGACAAACCGCAGCCCGAAGTCACCGGCTCGATCCCCGCCGAATCGCAGCCGCTGCGCTGGAAATGGACGTTGCCCGAGCGGACTCCGGTGCGCATCAGCCGCAACCTCAAAGATCAGCAGTGGCGGCACGTGCTCGACGAAGCGTGGCCGAACGCGCCGCTCAAGGCGCTCGGAGGCCGTTCGCCGCGCGAAGCCGCTGCCGATCCGAAGCAGCAGGTCGCGCTGACTGCCGCCGTGTACATGCTCGATGCGCACTGTCAGCAGCAGGGGCACGAACTGAATCTCGATGAGATGCTGTCCAAGTTTGGACTGGCTCCTCTGTCCTCGCTCGAAGTCGATGAGCGGACCCTGCTCAGCGGCCAGTCGGTGATGCAGATGCACCGGCTGCCGATCGACCGGCTGACCGACGCACAGCTCAACGCGGTCGTCAATCGTGCGCTGCTGACGCATCACAATCGGTTCCTGTACCGCGTGCTGAAGGCCGCGCTGGCAAGACCAGCCTGCGAGCAGGAAGTCGATCTGCCGCGCGTCCACCGCGCGCTGGTCGAACTCTGCTCGCGACACGGCCGACGCGACGAAGCCTTTCACTGGATCAATGAGGCTCGTGCCAAGGCACCGAAGGAAGGGTCGAGCTTCGAGTACCACTGGAACTGGGACATGACCGAGCTGGCTCTGCGACTCGAAGAGCCGGACGATCCGGCTCTCAAGCCGCTGCTCGATCGGTTCGTGAACTACTACTCGCCGAAGGTGCCTCAGATGCGCGGCTACGTCGAGCGGATGCTCGAAATGGTCGGAGTCCCCTCGCCGTGGGACGCGGTCAGCATCGTCACGGCAGGCAACATGCCGACCGCGCTGGGGAGCGGCGTCTGGACGCCGGACACTCCCGCCGCTGCTGCGACGGGTGGTAGCAAACTGTGGTTGCCCGGTCAGTAATCGTTAGGCGATCGGGAGGAAATGGTCTGGCCCCCACACTAACCCGAAGCGTGAGCGAGGGAATCAGGCCGCAGCCCCTCGCTCACGCTTCGGGTTAGTGTGAGTAAAGCAATTTCCGCCGTTCGTCTTATGAGGCCGCCGTGTCGCTGGCTGTCGCCACCGCCGAAGATGCCATGCGTCGCGCGCTCGAACTCGCGCGGCGAGGCACCGGTTTCGTCGAACCCAATCCGGCCGTGGGAGCCGTCGTCGTCGCTGACGATGGCCGTGTGGTGGGCGAAGGCTGGCACGAACGGTTCGGCGGGCCTCATGCCGAAGTGATGGCCATCGCCGCAGCAGGCGAAGCGGCGCGAGGGGCCACGCTGTTCGTGACGCTCGAACCGTGCTGCCACTTCGGCAAGACTCCGCCCTGCTCGCGCGCGGTCATTGCCGCCGGCATCCGCCGCGTGGTTGTGGCGACCGCCGATCCGGCGGCTCACGTCAACGGCGGTGGCATCGCCGAGCTGCGTGCCGCTGGAATTGAAGTCGAAGTCGGACTGATGGCCGACGACGCGCGAAGGCTCATCGCCCCGTTTGCCAAACTGATGGCAACCGGCCTGCCGTGGGTGCATGCCAAGTGGGCGATGACGCTCGACGGCAAGATCGCCTCGAAGACTGGATCGTCTCGCTGGATCACGAATGACGCGTCCCGCGCGGTCGTCCATCAATTGCGAGGCCGCATGGACGCGATCCTCGTCGGCGTCGGCACGGTCCTCGCCGACGACCCGCTCCTCACCGCGCGGCCGCCTGGACCGAGAACACCGATGCGCATCGTGCTCGATTCGACGGCTCGCACGCCGCTAGAGTCGCAACTCGTCCGGACGGCTCGCGAAGTCACGACGACTGTTGTCGTGACGCGACACGCCCCTGAAGACCGCTGCGCCGCACTGCGCGCTGCAGGCGTCGAGGTTCTAGTGGCCTTTGAGGATTCGACCGGCCATCCCGATCTTGTCGCCGTACTTTACGCACTCGGCCACCAACGACTGACAAACATCCTCGTGGAAGGGGGCGGTCAGATTTTGGGGCAGTGCTTCGATCTGGGGCTGATCGATGAGGTGCATGCGTTCATCGCGCCCAAGCTGATCGGCGGCGCGGCCGCTCAGTCTCCACTCGCGGGGCAGGGCCTCGCCGACATGAGTGACGCGATGCGGCTCGATCCAACCACCTTCGAGATTCTCGATGGTGACATCTATCTGCACGGCTGGACTTCACGAACCGCCGAGTAGTCGAACACTTTGATTCGCTGGAAAACGACGCAGCCTTTCGGCCGCAACCAAAAGGAAGCGGCGGAACCACGGATGCCACAGATTTCACGGATGACACAGATCGGACGAAGTCCAAGAGCAGTACTCTTACTTCGCCCTCTTCATCTGTGAAATCCGTGCAATCAGTGGCCCGTCTTTTCCTTCACCTGTTTGCGTCGTCGTCTGCTTCTGAAATGTGCGCAGGATGACATGAAGTTGATGCCTGGTAGTACGAGGGCAGCCTCGTAAACAACAATGCCGGAGGCGAATCTTGACGACTCGCCTCCGGCTTCCGTTTTGATGGGTCGTCGATCCGTCTTGCGTCAGTTCACACAACCGCCCGTTGCACAGGCGGCCCCCGGAGCGGCGCAACCTACCTGAGCACACGGATCGGTCGGGCAGCAGGTCTGCACCGGCACTCGACGGCAAACCGTGCGAGGAACACAGACGACCTTCGTTTCCTGAATCTGACGTGGCACGCAACGAGTCTTGGTCACCATCCGGGTCTCGCAAATCTGGCGGCAGGTCGTGTACGGCACCTTGCGAGTGCGTACTTCCTGAGTCATCGTGCAGGTCGTGTAGGGAACCTTCTTCGTGATGGTCTCGCAGGTCCACGAGCAGGTCGTGTAGGGAACCTTCTTGCTGATCGTCTCGCAGGTCCACGAGCAGGTCGTGTAGGGAACCTTCTTCGTGATCGTCTCACAAGTCCACGAGCAGGTCGTGTACGGAACTTGTTTCGAGATCGTCTGCTGTTCGTAGCGCACACAGGTGTACGGCACTTGCTTCACGCAGGTGACGGGGACTCGACGGCAGACCGTGTACGGCTGCTGGCAGTGACGAACTTCCTGCACCATGCGGGTGCAGCAGATCGTTCGCATCTCGGTACGGGGCACCCAGCGCTTGCAGCAGACCGTGCGAGTCGTCTGGCAGCATCCGGTGCTCGTGGTCGAGCAGCTATCGGGAACAGCGCACGACGGAGCACAGACCGGACCCGGCACTTGCTTCACTTCCGTCACCCAATCACCCGTGCAGAAGGGGACTTGCTTGGATTCAGTGACCGGTTTGCAAACGGTGTAACAGACATCGCGATAGCAGGTTTCGGTTTCAGTGTTGTAGGTGGTGCAGCAGACTTCGCGGCACTTGGTTTCGTAGACCGGCTTGCAAATCGTGCAGCAGACATTGCGGTAGCACGTTTGATAGCAGGGCTTGCGAACCGTGCAGCAGACATCGCGGTAGCACGTCTGATAGCAGGGCTTGCGAATCGTGCAACAGACATCGCGATAGCACGTCTGGAAGCAGGGCTTGCGAACCGTGCAACAGACATCGCGATAGCACGTCTGGTAGCAGGGCTTGCAGACCGTGTAGCACTCGTCGCGATAGCAGGTGTCATAAACGTTGCGCGTGCAGGTCACGGGAACCTGCTCGCAGCATTGTTCGTAGACGGTGCGACAGCAGTTGATCGTCTGCTGTTCGTACACCGTTTCGCGCACCGTCCTGTAGCGCGTACCGCAGCAGCGCTGGGCCGCACAGTAGTTGCCGTTGGGGGCGCAGGCGTCGGAGGGACAGCATCGTGCGCTGGCCGCTCCGCAATAGAAGGCTTCGACTCGGGTGTCGCTGGCGAGCGCCAACAAACTTGCTGCGACAACTATCCAGGCTGAGTGTCTCATCGATCTGTCCTTGTCCCTATCAGAACGGCGAAGTTCAAGTGGTCAATCACGGAAGTTCTCAAGGTGTGCGCGCGGAGTCCGATCTCATTTCTATTGAGATCGGCCCGCAAACCCACCCTGCTTGAGCCAAAACGCGCAATTTCGCGCGCCGCGATCCGTCGCACCTGCTCCTCGTTGACCCGTCAGACGGGTCGGTCCTTGATCGAAGCTGACATCGGGCGAGTGCGTTCGATAACAACAAACGCCCTCACATGTCGAAGTTGGTTCCTTCGGGATTCATGATCGGTTGGACAGGTCTAGTGTCTCCGCAACATCTCATGACCACCGCCCTCGCAACCCAGACCTCCCGGTTTGCCGCATCGAAACTCTGCCACGAGAATCGACAGCATCGAGACAACCGGCAAGAACTGCCGGACGGCCCAGCGTGACTTTGCTTCCCTCTGTTTCACCAATTCCAAGGCGGACACATTATTAGAGGTCAAAGACGGAGGGGCCGTTCGTCGGCGACTCGACTTGGCGACGCGAAGACTTCACGATGTCTCCGCTTGCCAACAATGATTCATCTTGTTTGAGGAGACCTCACCGTGAAGTTCGCGATCTGTCAGGAACTGTTCGTCGATTGGGAGTGGGAGCGTCAGTGCCGGTTCATGTCCGAGACCGGCTACACGGGAATCGAACTCGCTCCGTTCACGTTGGCTCCGCGAATCACGGGCGTGAGCGCCGAGCAGCGTCGCGAATTGCGGGCGGTCGCCGAAACGCACGGCCTGACGATCTGTGGCCTCCACTGGTTACTGGCGAAGACCGAGGGACTGCATCTCACCACGGCAGACGTTGCGGTGCGCCGAGCCACCGCGCGTTACCTGATTGAGTTGGGAAACGCCTGCGCGGACCTGGGTGGGACGGTGATGGTCTTCGGCTCGCCGCAGCAGCGCAATCTCATGGAAGGGACGACTCGCGAACAGGCGCTGGAGCGCGCGGCCGAAGTGTTTCGCGAGGCCATGCCCACGCTGGCCGATCGTGGCGTGAAGATCGTCATGGAGCCGCTCACCCCCAAAGAGACGAACTTCATCAACAGTTGTGCCGAGGCCGTCGAACTGATGGGAATGGTGGACCATCCGAATTTCGTGCTGCACCAGGACGTGAAGGCCATGCTCAGCGAGACGACTCCGATTCCCGAATTGATCGCGCGCCATGCCGCTGTGACGGGACACTTTCATGTCAACGATGACAACCTGCTCGGTCCGGGCATGGGACGCACGGACTATCACCCGATCTTCGCGGCCCTGTTGCGAACCGGTTACACCGGTTGGGTGTCGGTCGAAGTCTTCGACTACTCACCGGGTGCGGAACACATTGCGCGCGAAAGTCTGCGCTACATGCGCGCGGTGTTGCGCGATCTCGGCGCGAAAGTTGATTGAAGTGCAAAACTTTTTTTCGGACGGCAGACGTGTCTTGCGCGACCGGCGCGGCGTCGCAATGAGATCGTTTGTTGCGGCGACTCGCGCGGCTCTTCAACGACCTCAGGCAGCGCAAGTCGCGCTGAGTGCGCTTCGTTGCGACTGGCCCAACACGAATGAATGCGACCAGGATCACGCGGCCCGCGACGCGCATTCACAGAGGCTCGCCGTGAGCTGCGCGATGGACTGCGCTGGCATCCGGCCGAGTTCACTCGTCGCCGCGCAGTGTTTGCAAACACCTATTTTCATAGGCTCAACAAACACACGCGACGATCGTCTCGATCTGAGCTTCCGACATTTTGGTCTTGGTCAAACATCAACGATGTGAGCCGTTCGGTGATGATTGCGCGGCGAGCGTTGTTCGGCAGGAACATCGTCGATGAAGTCGCACCAGCCTCGTGCCTCGTGCGAGTCCGTGCGAACAACATGTGCGTGCGAGTGACGCGCGACAATGAGTCGAACAGATCGCATGATCATCGAGAGCTTCGCGTGCGAACTTTTGTGAATCATGTTTTTTCTTCCCATCCACGCGCAGAATTGGCTTGAACTATTCTTCGGAATACGTAGGATGTCGCCCAGTTTGGTGTCAGGGTACTTGGATCATTCACTGTCAAGCCAACGTCCACGAATTGCTGCCGCGATGAGTGACGTAACAAGATGGTGACCGGGGAATCTGACACGCGACTTGTCAGGGTTGACAGGTCGAATGGATTCGATTGTGTGACACGTCTTGCCGATCTGCTTAGCCCGGTGCTCCAGCGGTCATGACGGTCACGCGAAGACTCTTGGAAGGAGGACTTGCAAGTGCCCAAGAAGAAAGCAGCGAAGAAGGCAGCCG
>JAYUFF010000968.1:0-3550 GCA_043738825.1 Schlesneria sp. | reverse complement strand
ATCGTGCTGTCGTGCGGAGTTCTTCTGCTGGGGAGGGCTGAGGCTCGCGCGGGGGAGGGGGATTGGCCGCAGTGGCGGGGGCCGTTGGGGGCCGGGGTGGCTCCGAATGCCGATCCGCCGGTCGAGTGGAGCGAGACGAAGAACGTTCGTTGGAAAGTGGCTCTGCCGGGGAAGGGGCATTCGACGCCGATTGTTTGGGGGGATCGCATCTTTCTGACGACGGCGGTGCCTTATGGCGAGGCGTTGCCGCCGAAGCACAGCACGGCTCCGGGGACTCATGATGGAGTGCCGGTGACGCAGCGGCATGAGTTTGCTGTTCTGGCGGTCAATCGGCGCGACGGGAAGGTTCAGTGGAAGAAGACGGTCCACAAGAAGCTGCCTCATGAGGGCGGGCACTATACGGGGAGTCTCGCGTCGAATTCGGCGGTGACGGATGGTGAGCACGTCTTCGCGTACTTTGGCTCGCACGGGCTGTACTGCCTCGACATGAACGGCGAGGTGAAGTGGCAGAAGCAGTTCGGCGAGATGCTGACCAAGCACGGGCACGGTGAGAGTGCCTCGCCCGTTCTGCATGGCGACAACGTGTTCGTCAATTGGGATCACGATGGGCCGTGTTTCGTCGCAGCGTTCGACAAACGGACGGGCCAGCAGGTTTGGAAGGTCGATCGGGACGAAGAGACTTCGTGGTCGTCGCCCATCATCATCGAGAACGAGGACCGGGCGATGCTGATCGTTGCGGGGACCAATCGCGTGCGGGCGTATGACCCGGCGACGGGCAAGGTGATTTGGGAGTGCGGCGGTCTCTCGTCGAACATCGTCGCCACTCCGGTTGCCGCCGACGGGATGTTGTTCGCGGGGAGCAGCTACGAGAAGCGGGCGTTCCTCGCAATCCGCCTCGATCGGGCGAAGGGGGACATCACGGGGACCGATCGCATCGCGTGGACCCGCAATCGGGGAACGCCCTACGTGCCGTCACCGCTCCTCTACGGAGACTCGCTCTACTTCCTGACGCACTATCAGGGAATCTTGTCGCGCGTCGATGCGGTGACGGGCGCAGACAAGCCGGGCGCGATCCGACTCGGCAACATTGGCAACATCTATGCGTCGCCCGTTGCGGGGGGAGGCCGCGTTTACGTGACCGATCTCGACGGCAAGACGATCGTGGTGAGTCACGACGACGAGCCGAAGATACTGGCGCTCAACCCACTCGACGATGAGTTCGCCGCCTCGGCTGCCATCGTGGGACGCGAACTCTTTCTTCGCGGAAAGAAGCATCTCTATTGCATCGCCGAGGGCACCGGGTTGTAGGGGGAGCGGCAGAAATTGTTCTACCCACACTCACCCGAAGCGTGAGCGATGGACTCTGGCCGCATTCCCTCGCTCACGCTTCGGGTGAGTGTGACCGTGTAGACTTTGGTCCGACACTGGAAGACCCGCTGGCTGGTGCTTTGAACCGCAGCTACAATCGGCCGTGACTGATGCGTGTCTGAGGTCTTGGCCGGTTGGAGGTTGTCCCATGCTGACGATGCTTGGAAGTCCGAGGCGGTGTTGCGACGGAATCACGCGACGCGAGACGCTCAAGGCGGGAGCGCTTTCGGCTCTCGGGGGCTTTGGCCTGCCACAGATGCTCGCGGCCGAAGAGGCTGGCTCGGTGCATGGGGCGAAGGCGAAGAACGTCATCTTTGTGTTTCTGCTTGGTGGCGCGGCGACGCAGGACATGTATGACCTCAAGCCGGAAGCTCCCGCCGAAGTGCGCGGCGAGTTCAAGCCGATCGCGACCTCCGTCCCCGGCATCGAAGTCTGCGAGCATCTGCCTCAGTTCGCGCAGTGGGCGCATCGGTTCGCGTTCATCCGGTCGATCAATCACAAGGCGGGCTGTCACAACTGCCTGCCGTGTTACACCGGCTACGATCTCACGCCCCCCGATCAGCATCCGCGAGACACCGATCCCCCCAGCATCGGATCGGTCATTCAATACCTCAGCGGCGAGCGGGCCGAACTGCCGCAGTACGTTTACATGCCGGTCTGGCTCGGTTGGGGTCAGGCGTTTCGTCGAGCCGGTCCCTACGGCGGGTTCCTCGGCAAGCGTTACGATGCCCTGACGACCGAGAGTCACCCGTACCACGACAAGGACTCGTTCGCGCCGTCGGCGGGCAATCCGCAGATCGTCCGCGGCGCTCCGCTGCTGCCGAGCACCTCATTGCAGGACGGCATGACCATCGACCGGCTGAACTCGCGTCGCTCGCTCCTTCAGCAGATCGACGACGAGCGGCGGCGGGCCGAGGTCTTGCAGCAGGCGACCTCGTTCCAGCGAAACCAGCAGCAGGCGTTCGACATCCTCACCTCCTCCAAAATGAGGAAGGCGTTCGACCTGACGCTGGAAGACCCGAAGACCGTCGATCGCTACGGCCAGACGCTGTTTGGCAACTCGACTTTGATCGCGCGGCGACTGATCGAGGCGGGAGTCCGCTTCGTCAACGTGACGTGGGATTTGTTCTGGGGGCCGGTCAACGTTGACTACGATGCCTGGGACACGCATCAGCAGAACTTCAAGATCCTGAAGCAGAACAAACTCCCCGGCTTCGATCAAACGATGTCAGCCCTGATGAGCGACCTGGAGACGCGCGGGTTGCTCGATGAGACGCTGATCGTCGTCACCAGCGAGATGGGTCGCACGCCGCGCATCAACGGCAACTCGGGCCGCGATCACTGGACCAACTGCTACGGTTCACTGCTGGCCGGCGCGGGGATCAAGGGAGGCACGGTCTACGGCTCGTCCGACTCGCAAGCCGCCTACGTGAAGGACAAGCCGGTCCGCCCGGCCGATCTCGTCGCGACGATCTACCGCACGCTCGGCATCGACCCGGAACTCCGCCTCCCCGACCACACCAACCGCCCCGTCGAGATTTCTCAGGGCGGGTTGGAGATCCCGGAAGTGATGGCGTGAGTCACGCAGTCATCCCGACGTGAGAGGCACCATGCGTAAGCTGTTCGCATTAATTGCTTGTCTGGTCATTGCCGCAATCTATACGGCGGCCACGCAGGATACTGCGTACAAACGACAAGACATTGCCATCGACAATCAGAAGCGAACCGTATTCCCCGGCGGACCTCAAATTGTCAACCGGCCAATCGAGCCAACCGACGAAGCAACGATCAAAATCGTGCAGGATAATGTGCGTGAAAAACACAATGTCTTTCGATTCGCTCCCGTCTTTCAGTTCACGAGCGCCACTCTGAGGAAAATGTTTCCTCGATACCGCTTCTACCAGATCAAGTGGGATGACGTGATTCGGCGTGATAAGGAAAACAAACCAATCGGCCCGGGTATACCGATAGGCTTGTTTTTTATCCTCGCAATCGGTGACGACGGAGAAACTTGGTCGTTCCGCACCAAAGGTTACGCGGGCAGTTCAGGATTCGGACCGTTCTTGGCACACCACAGAATTCGACTCGACCATGAAAGCGATGCTCAATTGATTTTGGCGGCGTATCGTGACATTCATCTACAGTCGCATCACGACGGTAGGAATGAACGCGTCTCCGAGAC
>JAYUFF010000967.1:0-3560 GCA_043738825.1 Schlesneria sp. | reverse complement strand
GTGAGTTGATCGCTTGTCGTGACTTATTTCCGGATTGAGCTTGGCCTAGTGCTTTGTCACACCTAAGAATTGGGGTTGTTGTCGTAGCCACGTTCGTCAGAACGTGGGCGAGACGCTGGATGGACCCCACGCTCTGGCGAGCGTGGCTACCCCCAATATCAAGCTGTGACAAAGCACTACGTTCTGAATCGCTTCCCACGTTTAGCCCCAACGCCAACGGCGTGGGAGCAATCGCGGGTTGACCCTTTATCGGCACCCACGCCGCTGGCGTTGGGGCTAAACATCTCATCCGGCCGCAAGTCTAGCCCGCGAACGACCTGCCCGTCTGGTTTGAGGACCGACCCGGCGCGAGAAACCTCAGTTCAGCACGGGGAGCGCCACGCGACCGGCTTGCGGTGCGGACCTTCGCTCGTCGGCAGCCTCGACCGAATCGATGTAATCGTAAAAGACGTTCCGCTGACGCGGGATGTAACCTGCCTCACGGATCAGCCTCTTGATCGTGTCGAGCGTCAGGTGGTGGACGGTTCCCGCCTCGGCCACGACGTTTTCCTCGATCATCAGCGAACCCATATCGTTCGCACCGAAGTGCAGCGCGAGGCCGCCGATCTTCTCCCCCTGAGTCACCCACGACGACTGGATGTTCGGGAAGTTGTCGAGATACAGTCGCGCGACCGCCTGCGTCTTGAGGTACTCGAACGAACCGGCGGGCGGGATGTGAGCCATGTCCGTATTGTCGGGCTGGAAAGTCCACGCGATGAACGCCGTGAAGCCGTGCGTCTCGTCTTGAAGCTGGCGCAGGCGTTCGAGGTGCTCGATCCGCTCGGCCAGCGTTTCGATGTGGCCGAACATCATCGTCGCCGACCCTTTGCCTCCGAGCCGATGCCACTCGCGACAGACGTTCAACCACTCGTCGGTCAGACACTTGCCGCGCGTCATCTCTTTCCGCACGCGATCGACCAGAATCTCACCGCCTCCACCCGGCAGGCTGCCGAGTCCCGCCGCCTTTAGCCGTTCCAAAACCGTTCGCACCGGCAGCTTGGCCAGCTTGTGCAGGGCATGAATTTCGGGAGGCGAGAAGCAGTGCAAGTTCACCTGCGGAAAGCGTTCCTTGATCGAGCGGAGCAGGTCTTCATACCACTCGATCGGCAAGTCGGGGTTCATCCCACCCTGCATCAGAATTTGATCGCCGCCGAGTGCGACGGTCTCTTCGATTTTCTTGTAGATCGTTTCTTTGTCGAGCGTGTATCCCTCGGGGCTTTTCGGCTTCCGAAAGAACGCGCAGAAGTCGCACACGGCGGAACAGACGTTGGTGTAGTTGATGTTCCGGTCGATGTTGAACGTGCGATACGGCTCGGGATGCAGCCGCCTCGCCACCGCATCCGCCGCCGCCCCGATGGCGACCAGATCATGAGACTCCAAAATCCGCAGCCCCTCCTCGGGCGAAAGACGTTCCCCCGAGACGGCCTTGTCCAATAGTCGATTCAATTCAGTAGTCACTGTTCAGTTCTCTCCCTCGTCATCTCTTACTTGCTCATCGAACACACTTGGCTCGTCCAAGAAAATTCGCAGCCGAGGTGCGTCTCTCAGAGGGTCATCGAGCTGTTTGTTGAGCCGGTCCCACGCTTCATCCGACACTTGGAATCGAGTCGTGTCAGAAGGCGGAAGTGAGTCGTCATTACTCAATCCAAGTGCAGGAGCCGAATCGTCTCCATAGTCGAATTCAGGCGTTTCGCCTTTCAAAAGCATCTCGAAAACCCAGGTCAGCATGTCCTTCATGGAACGAATACGGTTGAGTTGTCCGTTCTCATGAGACAAGTACGCGGCCTTGTCGTCTTGTGAGCCAATCAACATGTCACCACAACTGCTCTGTCCCCAACAAAACCAATCTGACAAATCGATACCACGATTGTTGAGGTGTTGGAGTTCGTCGTCGATCTCCCAAAATCTATTCGCCGGGTCGATGCCTCCTGCGTGACCGAACTCATGCCAACGCACACTGCCGACAATCGAGTAGAAACTTGCCAATGTCGGAGGCAAGTTCGTCGAAATCGATGCTGACGGCAATGAGACTATCGCGTTGACTATTGATTTTGCCTGCCAATGAAATCCGGCCAGAGTTGTCCGACGCGGCAAATAGCCTTCGTGCAAAAACAATCGCCAATCCTCATCCCGAATCGCCAACTTCAACCATTCCGCAAACGTCGGAATATCAGTTTGCTCGCTCACCTGCCGAAACCAAGCAACGGGATCATCAAACACACGCCGCAACTCGACAGTCACCATGTCGCGATGTGACTCCGGTACGTCGTCGAGTCTGTCAGTCGATCCGAGTGACAGCGTTATCCCGCCGGCAATGTTGTCGAACTGTTTCATGAAGGTCACGTTGTTTGAAAGTCTGGGCCGACACCATAACGTTCAATGGTCCGCCTTCACGCGGATTCACCCATTTACTTCGACACGGCACTCGTTCGGAACCTCAACTCCACTCCCTTCGGTGCCAGCCCCATCCCCGCTGCCAGTTCGTAGAACAGTTTCAAGCCGTTTCGTTCGGCGGGGCCGAGGTGGTATTGGAGGTTTTCGGAAAGGTAGCTGACGGTTGTTGGCAGGGACAGGCCGAGCAACGGAGCCTCGCGCCGCGCGATGTCGTCGAGGCGGGCGACTCCCAAATCGCGGGCTGCGCTGAGCGACTTGGTGACATCCCCAAATACCTTTTCCATTCTGACTCCTGACTTCTGACTTCTGACTTCTCTCCTCCCCACCCACATCGCAAACACAAACGGCAATCCGGTCCATTCAAGCCACTCTTCGCCCAAGTCCCAAGTGCCGAGGAATTTTTCATTCGGTGGTGAGATCGCGCGGTCTCCGATCAGCAGGATCGCGTCGGAGGAGCTGTCTTGTGTGCGGTGATCGAGCGGCAGCGGTTCCAGCTTCGGGAAGACGCCGTGTCGTTCGGCGAGCAGGATGCGGGCCAGAGTCGCACTGGTCCGCGATCCCTCATCCAGCGCGAGCGACTTCACCTCACCCCACGGCACGCGGCTGTAGAGTTTCACGCTGAGGACCGGCCCGTGCGCGGCGACGCACGCATCCGAGATGATCTCGTAATTCTGGCCGCGAAAGTATTCGATGCTCGGGATCAGCGCGACATCCAAGTGGCCCGAAGCCAGATCGTCGGCAAGGCGGCTCGGGTAGTCGAGCCGCAGCGTGGCGTGGCCCGCCAACAACTCGTCCAGCCCCTCGATGAGCGGCTTCGAGTTGAGATAGCTCACGGCCCCGACGGCGGTTTGCGGCGGAGCGGTCGTCGGCACAGCGGCGGTTGGAAAGTGAATCGGGTTCGTCACAGCAGCGGGCATGGTGGGGAAGAATGTCGTCGGGCGGCGTCGTTCGCGAATGGTAGGCGATGTTGAGTCGGTTCGCATGTTGGCAATCTCCGAAGTCGCGATTAGGATGCGGCCCGGTTTGGCGGCCCGCAAGGAAGGGACCGCAATCTTGCCTCGGCATTAACTGATGGACTGAACTCTCAAAGGATTTGATGTGCCTGCGTCGCCGCTTCAACTTGCCAT
>JAYUFF010000966.1:0-3574 GCA_043738825.1 Schlesneria sp. | reverse complement strand
TACTGGCGATGAGCTACGGCAATCAAGACGACAACTACCGGCAGAACAGCGGCCCAGGGATCAACCTCGGGGCGCGGATGATTCCGATCGTGATCGGGCTGATCGCGATTGGCGTCACGATGGTGCGCGGCTGTCAGCAGGGGCCGTTTGGTCGCACAGGTCGTCGCAATGAATACGCAGCAAGAAGCACAACTCGGCTTGCAGGCGTTTCAAGAGGTACTCAGCGACGCGCGTGTCGTGAAACGCGGACCAACGGTCGAGGCCGTGCGTGAAGTTGCCAAGCGTTTGATTCAGGCGACCAAGAGTCCCGAATTCCAACGCCAGATTGGAACCAAGATTCCCGGCTTCAAATGGGAACTGGAGGTCGTGGACGACAAGCAGGTCAACGCCTTCTGTCTGCCCGGTGGAAAGATGGTCGTCTACACGGCGATCCTGCCCGTCGCCGAGACCGATGCCGGCCTGGCCACCGTGATCGGGCATGAGATCTCGCACGCGCTGGCTCATCACGGCGCGGAGCGGATGGCGCAGACGCAGATCGCCAACATCGGTTTGACCGCCGCAGGGGCATCCATCGGAGACATGGACCCCGGCAAGCGACAGCAACTGATGCAGGTCATGAACGCGGGTGCCAAGTTCGGCATCCTCGGTTACAGCCGCAGTCACGAGTCCGAAGCGGACCACATGGGTTTGCTGCTGATGGCGGCGGCAGGCTACGACCCGCGCGAGTCGATTCGGTTTTGGGAGCGGATGACTTCCGCCAGCGGCGGCGGCAAAGCTCCTCCCGAGTTCATGTCCACGCACCCCAGCCACGGGACGCGCATCCACGACCTGACCAACTGGATTCCCGAAGCAATGCCGCTCTACGAACACAGCGAATCCAAAAGCGGCACGCGCGTTTTGCCCGGCGCGGAGTGACCTTTCTGGCAAATGGTGCTCTATGACTGAGACCCCGCTCTCGCCACTGAACATATGGACGCGCCGCCTTATCGCCGTACTGGTGGCGGTTTCAGTTGTGGTTGTTGTCGCGTCCGCATGGAGTGGCGGGTACTGGTCGTTGCAGAGTAAGCGTGGCTGTGGCACCAAGGATTTGAATATCGCCGTCGATCAACCGATCCCGACTGGGTTGCGAGTCCGATACACAAAGGCTTTTGCTCGGGAGAAGGATCTGATTGTCGCGAACCCGAATCACTCGGTTCGGGGTGATTGGGAGGAACTGAGCAACGACGGCGCTTCTGATTCTGTCTTCTTCGCATTCTCGGAAGAGCCTCTGTTGTTCGGCTATCGGGAGAAGCGGGGTTATTACGCTGACATCCTGATCGTGTGGTATCAGAGAGACGAGCGGGAGACGTTCCGTGAGGTCGCGCTTCCCGGAAATTCTGAACCCGGTCCGTGGAAGGCTGTCGTCCCCATCGTTGAGCCATAGAGTTGTGTGCCTGATCGTGGCGACCGAAACCCGAAGGTCTGGAACTTGTCATGACGAACTCAAAACGAGACGGCTCATTCGCGGTGGCGTTGGTGATTGCGTGGTGCCTCCTCGCGACAATCAGTAGGTCGTCGGCTGCCGAACCCGAACTGAAGCCCTCGAATGGAAAGGGCGGCGCTGTCGGGACGTTTCCTGATGAGAAGATCGACATCAACGGCTCATCGCGCGAGTACCGGCTCGTCGTTCCCAAATCGGTCGATGGCTTGAAGCCGGTGCCGATTCTGTTTGCGTTTCATGGATTCCTGATCGACAACAAGGATCTGATGGCGGCCTACTCGCAACTCGACAAGCTGGCCGAGCAGGAGGGCTTCGTGCTGGTCTTTCCGAATGCCGTCAACAAGGCGTGGAAACTCATCCCCGCGCTGGCGAAAGACGACTTCGCCCTCTTCGACCAGTTACTGGCTCATCTGTCGGAGAAGTACAACCTGGACCGGAACCGCGTCTATCTGTGCGGCATGTCGAACGGAGCCTACTTCTCGCACCTGCTGGCTTCGCAGCGCAGCGATGTCGTGGCGGCGATCGGCTGTCATTCGGGGGGCCTTGGATTGTTGTCTCGTCGCGAACCGAGCGTGAAGCACAAGTACGGCGTCTTCATCGTGCATGGCGAGGACGATTCGATCGTGAGGGTGGGCGAAGGCCGCAAAACCCGCGACGCCTACAAAAAGTGGGGCTTCCCACACGAGTACCTCGAAGTCTCCAAGCACAACCACTTTTGGGCGTCGAAGGCGGACGTGAACACGAAAATGTGGAAGTTCATGATGGATCACCCGCTGGATGCGAAGTGACGGTCTTTGGAGTTTCCAATCGCGAAGCGATGACAGCGATTAGCCGCAGGCGTCAGCCTGCGGAGGAGATGCCACACACCGATTGAGCCGCGAAGCGGTGACAGTGGAATGGGCTGGTGTCCCGCAATCCCTGCTGCTGCCGCCGCTTCGCGGCTCCATCGGTTGTTCTGACCGGGTTCCGTGGGCTGACGCCCACGGCTATTTGCTTCCGTCGCTTCGCGACTCCAAACGAGAGCAGTGGGGCGACCACTCATTGGTGGCTGCACTCGGGACCAAGACAAGTATGACAGTCGCCGTGAGGGGATCGGCCCGCTATCTTCTTGCCGACCATTCTCTCGCGAACAAGGACCAACCATGCAGCTCGGTTTTGTCAGTGCCATCCTGCCCGAACTTTCGCTGGCCGAGGTGGCGAGTGTTGCCAAGTCGGCGGGCTATTCGTGCGTCGAGTTGATGTGCTGGCCGGTCAGCAGGGCCGAGCGGCGTTATGCGGGGGTGACGCATGTGGACGTGGTCGATTTCACTCCGGCGAAGGCCGCTGAGGTGAAGGAGATCATGGCGGAGTCGGGGGTCGCAACCAGCGGCCTCGGCTATTACCCGAACCCGCTCGCGCCGGACCTCGCCGAGGCGCAGCGGTATGTCGAGCACATTGGCTGGGTCATCAAAGCAGCCTCGTTGCTCGGGCTGACTCGCGTCAACACGTTTATCGGCCGCGATTGGACCAAGTCCATCGATGACAACTGGCCGCGTTTCTGCTCGACGTGGAAGCCACTCGTGAAATTGGCCGAAGACCACGGCGTCCGGATCGGGATTGAGAATTGCCCGATGCTGTTCTCGAAGGACGAGTGGCCGGGAGGCAAGAACCTCGCTACGTCGCCCGCCATTTGGCGGCGGATGTTCGAGGAGATTCCGAGTCTTTCCCTTGGGCTGAACTACGACCCGTCGCACATGATTTGGCAGCACATGGACTACCTGAAGCCGCTCCGCGAGTTCGCTGACCGGCTGGTCCACATTCACGCGAAAGACGTGCGGATCGACAGGGACAAGCTGGACCAAGTCGGCATCATGGCGCATCCGAATCTCTATCACACTCCGAAGTTGCCGGGACTTGGTGATGTGAATTGGAATCAGTTCTTCAGCGTTCTGACGGATGTCGGCTATCGCGGGCCGGTCTGCGTCGAAGTGGAAGACCGCGCGTATGAGGGATCGCTCGAGCTGCGGAAGGAATCGCTCAAGCAGAGTGCGACGTACTTGAGGCAGTTCGTTGTCGGTTAGAAGTCGTGGGGTAGGTTTGTAACCTGCCCGTCAC
>JAYUFF010000965.1:0-9451 GCA_043738825.1 Schlesneria sp. | reverse complement strand
GTTTGGCCGAGTCAAACGGGGTGGGGGGCGCGAGGTCTCACTCGAACAAGCCCTCGAACAGTCGTCGCTCAAATTGGCAGCTTTCGCGGCTGCGGATGCGGTCTCTCCCAGTCATCGTCTCATCAAGGAGGAACAGATTCTGAAGTTGACGGCCTCGATGAACAAGTTGCCAGACGCACAACGCGAAGCGCTCATTCTTCAGCACTGGCACGGCTGGCCATTGGCCCAGATTGCGGAGCAGATGGGCAAGACCCGCGTGGCGGTGGCCGGATTGCTCAAGCGGGCGGTGCAGACTCTGCGGGAGGATCTCCGCGAAAAAACGGACATCCCGAAGAATCCGCGCGCCTCAGCGGGTGATATTTGACGCCAAGCAGCTTGTGGCAGATGCTCTTTCCACCTTGCCGGTTTGGGAACCAATGCACCGGCACGATTCCAATTGCGATACATTGCCGGGGACGATCACCATGCGGGGACCGACACGATTTCTGATCTCGGTGATGTTGCTGCAATTCGTCGGCGGAATGGCGTCCGCCGAGGATGAGTTTTCGGAACCCGACGCGGAAGACTTTGCGTACCCGCTGCCGTGGCTCAAGACCGGGCCGGTCAAGGAACGGATGAAGTTCGCGTCTCATCGCAACGGGATGCTCAAGTCCGGGTGGGAGGGCGAGCCGGCGAAGGGGCTGGCGGCGGCGAAACTCGATTATGAGGCCGCTCGAAAACTCTGCCCGAACGATCCGCGTCTCGACTATGCCTACGGGCTGGTGCTGTGGAAGCACGACCGGCGCGACGAGGCGATCAAGCAGTTCGATGCAGCGGCCCATTTGAGCGAGAAGGTTTCGCCGTTTCTCCCTGCGGCGCAGGCGGGTGCGTGGGGCAGGCTCTTGAATCAGCAGCGCGAGGCGGGTTGGAAGCAGCTCGCGGCCATCGCAACCGCGCTCAGCAAGTCGAAGGGCGACTATCCGACGGGCGTGCAGAAGGCCGACTCGGCCCTGTTCCTCGGACGTGCGGTCGAGTTCCTTTGCGGACCAGGCCGTACCGAACAGTCGGCCGATGCCGACCAGCGACAGGCCGATGCCGTGACGGTTCTCATCCCCGCTGATTTGCGAGACGAATTTGCGCGAGGTCGCCATCAGATCGACAAACGTCATGCGGATCTCAAGGCACTGGCCGATCGACCGGCCGACGAAATCGTGGCCGAGTTCCAGCAGAAGAAGAGCGAGCTTCAGCAGCAACTCGACGAGTACAAGGCGGAGATTTCCCGACTGAAAGATCAGATCGACGAACAATCGAAGACGCAAAAGAAGTGGTTGGCGGAGCAACAGAAGCAGGTCGGCCAGCGGGAAAGTGTTCTGCCGCGGATTCAGGCGCAGATCAACGCGGCCTCGCAGGACTACGCGGCGAATCGAGTTCCCGGGAGGTATACCGAAATACAAACGGTTCGTGTGAAGGTGAAGGACGAGAAAGCGAAAAGCGGCTACCGTTACGAAACAGAGCGGCGCGAGGTCGAAGTGCCCGAGCCTGCTGGTGTCCGCCTCGCGCGACTGGATCGGCTGGGTACGGCACAGAAAACTGGTGAAGAGCTGGTGCGACAGGGCAATGCGATCCGCGCCGAAGTCCAGCAACTCAAGACCGAGAAAGTGCAGAGCAACCGCAACTTTGTCAGGGGATTGACCGAGGTGCGAACTGCGCGCAGCAAGCAGTTTCGGAATCAGCGTGAGTTGACCGCGAAGGTCAAACAGTTCGAGCAGGACTACCACTCTCCTGAGACCCTGAAGGCGCGGGTCAGCACGATCGCCCCCTATGTCCCGTGGGATCCTGATGTGGAACGAGAAGCTTTGATAGCATCCTATCGCATCACCCTTCCCGCAAGTTCGGCCCCTTGAAGTGAGCGGATTCATGAATGCTCCTTTGAATCGTTTCACTGTCGGCGACAGCTCGATCGATCTGGTCGTCGCCGACTTTCTTGAAGTCATCGAGCGAAGTGAGTCTCCCGCTCGACAGACGTATTTCGACCGGCATTCGCAGTTCGCGATCGACTTGAAGTGTTACTTGCACGCAACGGTGCAGGTTGGGATGGTGGCGGGAGCGGCATTGAGCGAGACGCGGCAGTATCGCCAAGCGACACTCCAGCCAAGCAGTGAGCCGGGCCGATCTGGAAGCATCCTTGAACGGATTGCTACGAAGATCGCCATGATGATGCGATGGAGATGCCTGCTGGCCGTCATTTCGCTGAGCATACTGTCCACGCTGTTGATTGCCTTGAGCGGCAGCGTGGCCTTGGCCGAGGAAGGCTTCTCGGAACCGGAGGCGGAAGACTTTGCGTATCCGTTGCCGTGGCTCAAGACCGGGCCGGTCAAGGAGCGAATGAAGTTCGCGTCTCATCGCAACGGGATGCTCAAGTCCGGGTGGGAAGGCGAACCGGCGAAGGCGCTGGCGGCGGCGAAGCTCGACTATGAGGCGGCTCGAAAACTCTGTCCGAACGATCCGCATCTCGACTACGCCTACGGTCTGGTGCTGTGGAAGCACGACCGGCGCGACGAGGCGATCAAGCAGTTCGATGCGGCGGCCCATTTGAGCGAGAAGGTTCCGCCGTTTCTCCCTGCGGCGCAGGCCGGGGCGTGGGGCAGGCTCTTGAATCAGCAGCGCGAGGCGGGTTGGAAGCAGCTTGCCATCGTGGCAACCGTACTCAGCAAGTCGAAGGGGGGCTATCCGACGAGCGTGCAGAAAGCCGACTCGGCGCTGTTCCTCGGACGTGCAATCCAATTCCTGAGCGGACCCGGCAGTTCTTTAGAAACGGCTGACGCGGACAAGCGGCAGGCCGCAGAGGTCGTGGCTCTCATCCCCGAAGATCTGCGCAGCGAGTTCACACGAGGCCGCGAACAGATCGACAAACGCCATGCAGACCTGATGGCGATGGCGAATCGACCGGCTGACGAAATCGTGGCTGAGTTCCCGCAGAAGAAGGCCGCGTTCCAACGGCAACGCGACGAATACCAGGCCGAGATTGCCCGACTGAACGAGCAGTTGGACGAGCAGTTGAAGGCGCAGAAGGAGTGGCTGACACAGCAGCAGCAGCAACAACTCGACCAGCGAGAGAAGACTCTGCCAAGGATTTCCGCAGCAATCAAAGCGGCATCGCGGGTCGTGGACGAGAATCGATTTCCCAGGAAGTACACCGAAAAGGAAGAGACATTTGTTAGGGAGAAGGGCGATTCCAGCGACAAAAAAAAGATGGTGTCTGTCGAAGTACCCGAGCCGTCTGAGAAACGCGAGGCGCGGCTGGGCCGGCTGGCCGAGGCACAGAAAAACGGCGAAGAGTTGGTCCAAAAGCGCAAGGCAATGCTCGCCGAAGTCCAGCAACTCAAGGCCGAGAAAGTGCAGACCAACCGCAGCTTTGTCGAGGGTTTGACCGAGGTGCGAACTGCGCGCAGCAAGCAGTTTCGGAATCAGCGTGAGCTAACCGCGAAGGTCAAACAGTTTGAACAAGACTTCCAATCTCCCAAGACGCTGAAGGCCCGAGTCGGGCAGATCGCCCCCTATGTTCCGTGGGATCCTGATGTGGAACGAGAAGCTTTGATAACACTCTATCGCATCACCTTTCCCGCGAGTTCATCTCCTTGAAGCGATCCGATTCATGACTGAACTGTCGGCACGCTCCTCACCCGGTGACAACCCGGTCGATGAAATCATCGCCGATTTTCTGGAAGCGACCGAGCGGGGTGAGTCACCCAATCCGCAGGCGTATCTCGACCGGCATCCACAGTTCGCGAAAGAGCTGTCCGAGTTCTTTGCGGGCTACTCGCAACTGAAGCGAATCATTCCGCCCGATACTGCGGAAGACGCTGCTTTCGGGTCTTCTTCGGCGGGCGATCCCAGTGATCCGAACACGCCCACCTTGAACTATTCGGAAGGAGCAGAGGACGAAGTCGCCAACCAAGATGTCGCCCGCTACATGGTGCGATACATGGGCGACTACGAGTTGCTCGATGAGATCGCTCGCGGCGGGATGGGTGTCGTGTTCAAGGCGCGACAGACGAGCCTGAATCGTGTCGTCGCCCTCAAGATGATTCTGGCCGGAGTCTTCGCGTCCGAAGAGGACGTGAAGCGGTTTCATCTGGAAGCCGAAGCCGCCGCGCAGCTCGATCATCCGGGGATCGTCCCCATTTACGAGGTCGGTCAGCACGAGGGACACCATTACTTTTCGATGGGCTTCGTCGATGGCTCCAGCCTGTCGCGGCAGTTGGTCGATGGCCCTCTGCCACCGCGTATCGCAGCCGAGATCGTGCGACAAGTGGCCGAGGCCGTGCAGTACGCCCACTCCAAGGGAGTCATCCACCGCGATCTGAAGCCGGGTAACATTCTGATCGACCCGCAGGGCCACCCGCGCGTGACAGACTTCGGCTTGGCCAAGCGACTCGAAAGCGGGAGCGACCTGACGGGAACGGGTCAGATTCTCGGAACGCCCAGCTACATGCCTCCCGAACAGGCGGCGGGCCACATGAGCGCCGTCGGGCCGTTGTCCGACGTGTACTCTCTCGGTGCGATCCTGTTCTGCACACTGACCGGCCGCCCGCCGTTTCAAGCCGCAAATCCGCTCGACACGCTGCTTCAAGTCCAGCGACAGGAACCGGTCTCGCTGCGCAGTTTGAATGAGAATATCCCGGCCGATCTGGAAACGATCGCGCTGAAGTGTTTGGACAAGTCCCCCGCGCGGCGCTACGCCTCGGCTCAGGATCTGGCAGACGAATTGCAACGCTATCTCGAAGGTCGGCCCATTCAGGCACGGCCGGTCAGCCGTCTGGAACGCGGCTGGCGCTGGTGCCGCCGCAATCCAACCGTGGCAGGTTTGTGCGCGACAGTCGCAGCAACGCTGATGGTCGCGACAATCGTCTCCAGTGGTTATGCCCGCAGCGAACACGCGAGGGCACTCAGTGAAGCCAATGCCAAGGCCGAAGTGATCCGCCAATCAAAGAAAATCCAGGACGACGCCAACACGATTCAGGAGCAGTCGGAAAACGTTCAGCGCGAACACGAGGTGGGGCAGCAGCAACTGGCCAAAGCTCAACTGGCAGAGGCCCGCGCGCTGCGAATGAGTGGGCGTCCCGGACAGCGTTTCGGTGCGCTGCGGGCGATTCGCGATTCGATGAAGATCACGGGACCGACTCGCGCGCTGGCCGATGCAGCGGCAGCGGCCCTTTGCTTGCCGGATTGGGAAGTTGATTTCGAGTGGGAAGGATTTCCACCTGACACGAAATGTCTGGCCGTCTCACCGACTTTTGATCGCTACGTACGAGTGAACGACAAGGGAATTGTTTCGCTCCGCTCCCTGCCCGACGATCACGAGATCACCACCTTCCAAGCCACCGGAACGCACGACTATTACGGTGGTCTGCGATTCAGTCGTGACGGTCGATTCGTCTTTGAACGCTATAGCGGGTCGCCCTATCGGGCTCGCGCGTGGTTGATGACAAACGATCAGCCTCGTTTGGTTACTGAGCAGAACTGCCATTGGGCTGAGTCGCTGGATGGCCGACACGTGATCATGGCCAAGGGAAGTCAGTTGATGATTGTCGATGCGGAAGGGGTTGAGCCCGAACGATTCATTCCAATGGGTGAGGACGCGTCCGGAGCACTGTTCGGTGGCCATCCGGGCGATTCAACCGTGGCACTCAATCTCGGCGAGTTTTGGCGAACCGTTGATATCCAGACTGGTCAGCTTGGGGAAAAACATGCGCTGCGGGACGGGATCTCCAACTGGCCCGCCGTGTTTCCTGGTGGACATGAGGTTGTCTGGACGACAAACGTTAACGCGCGCGGAATGATGCAAGATCTCACCACGGGTCGCGTGTTGACACCGCCATTTACCGGACATCAGTCAAAGGGGCTGGTTCCGTTTGTCAGCCGTTGCGGCAGTGTTGTCTTCACGAATGACTGGAGCTACGTATTGCGGATGTGGGATCCACGCACGGGACGTTCGTTGCTCAATCGGCCATCGGCCGGAAGTCTCAATTGGTTGACGGTCTCGTTGGATGGCCAGCGAATCGGCCCGGAGATCACGGGGAGCAAAGTCCGCTGGTTGCGTTTTGCGACCGGCCGCGAGTATTGCTTGATCGCGGCGTCACCCGCTGCGGATAAGCCCGTGCTCTACGGCGAAGCGAGCGCCACGTCATTCGACGGGAAACTGCTGGCGTTGGGAACAAGCAACGGAGTCGTCTTGTTCGACTCTCCGTCCGGATTGCCCCTGGCAGCGGTGAACAAGCACATGGGCACCGGAGACCACATCGTTGGTTTCTTTAACAATGCAACTCTGATGACGGTGGAAGGCCGACGACTGGTCACGCGAACAATTATCCGGGCGGATGACGGTTCGTTGTCGGTGGGATGTCCGACTGTCTTCGACGCGAACGTGATGGCCCCCGGCGGCGTCCACGTTCGAAGTTCCTGCTCAGCAGACGGCCGCGTGTTTGGTTTGCCGCTCGGGTATCAAGGTGCCTTGCTGATTCAACACGAGAAACGCGACGGTACGCTGTCCGCACGCACGCAACTGCTGGAAACGGGAATCGACATTCGCATCGTTGCGGTCAGCCCCGATGGGAGATGGCTGGCCACCGGGAGGTTCGGAGCCAAGCCAGAAGACCTGTCACACAACGCTCAAGTGTGGGAAGTCTCCACCGGCCGACTGGTCAAGGAATTCGAAATCCGCAGTTATTGTTGGGTCAGATTTTCTGCGAGTGGGCGATACCTCACCGCATACTCTAATGAGTCGACGGAATGCCGCGTCATTGATACGGAGACATGGGAGCTGATCGGCAAATTCATCTCGAAAGGTGCGGGGATCTTCTCACCGGATGACACGTTGTTCGCAATCGAGTCGGGACCGGGAGAAATCTCGTTGAGATACGGACGCGGGCTGCGCGAATTCGCGAAACTGTCGAGTCCGGAAGAGCAGACGTTTCGCCTCATGTTCTTCCTGCCCGACAACAGCCGCTTCGATGGCCCCGTTCTTGCCACTCACGTCAGGTTGAAGCACCACACTAGACAGAGGCCCCGGTGAAGAGCGGTTCGATCACGTCGCCGCGGTTGAGGCGAACCGGGCGGTTGAGCCGGTCGCGGACTTCGACCTCAGCGGGGATGCCGAGCAGGTTGTAGACGGTCGCACCGACATCGTTGGGCGAATAGGCGCGCGTGACCGGGTAGCCTCCTTCGGCATCTGATCGTCCGATGACTTGACCGGGTTGCACGCCCGCACCCGCGAAGAGTCCAAAGAAACACGGACCCCAGTGATCGCGACCTCGACCGTTGTTGATCTTCGGCGTGCGACCGAACTCGCCGAGCATCATCACCAGCGTCTCATCGAGCAGCCCGCGCGCGTCGAGATCGTCCAGCAGCGCGGAGACTCCCAGATCAAGCGGCGGAAGCAACCGGCCTTTCAACGTGGGGAAGATGTCGCCGTGACTGTCCCAGTTCTGGACGCGACCGATGTTCGCCTGCACGATCGGCACGCCCGCCTCAACCAGCCGCCGCGCGAGCAGCAGCGACTGGCCCGTTTCGGTGCGACCGTATCGGTCGCGAACGGCGTCCGGTTCACGGTGCAGCTCGAACGCCTGCGCCAATCGACTCGACGTGAGCATCGAGATCGCCAACTGCTGGTCCCGCTGCAACCGCACGGATTGAGCGACCTCATCCAATCGCGACTGCTGTCGGTTGAACTCCTCCAACAGCGACTGCCGTCGGCCGAGGTGAGTCACGTCAATCCCCGGAGCCAGCGTGAGGGCATCGACTTTGAAGTCCGGTTTGTTCGGGTCGCCCGTGATCTGCCACGGGTCGTAGTTCGGGCCGAGGAACCCCGCGTGTTGACCGGGCCAGGTGAGTGGCCCCTCACGCAGAAACGTCGGCAGATTGACGCCGCTGGGAATGCCGTCGTGGCGAGGCTTCAAATAGGCGAGCGCTGACGAATAGCTCGGCCAGTCATCGCGCGAGGCCACCTTGTCGAAGAACCCACCCGGCTGCTTCTCACCGGTCAGGACGTGATGCGTGGACATCAGGTGGTTGTTGTCGTTGTGCGACAACGAGCGAACGACGGCGTACTTGTGAGCACGCGCGGCCAGTTGTGGCAGGTGTTCGCAGATCGAGTACCCTGGGATCGAAGTCGCAATCGGTTGGAACTCGCCGCGAATCTCCGCCGGTGCCTCGGGCTTCATGTCAAACGTGTCGTGATGACTGGCCGCTCCCGTCAAAAACACGATCACGACCGACTTCGCGCCGCGCTTCGTCGCGGGAGCAGCAATCTCCGCCGCTCGTGCTCGCCCCGCCAACAACGACGGCAAACCAAGCCCCAGCAAACCGGAGTACCCGGCTTGAAGCAACTCACGCCGAGACAAACCAGCCAAGTGTTGATGTGGCATCACGACAGCATTCTCTCTTCAAGCCCCAAGCCCCCGCCCGATCATCGGGCGGCGAAACCAATCCAGTCTGTTCATCGGATCATACAGTGCTGATACGGGAGAGAAACAGACGGCATGAGTCCGCCGGGGCAGATTCCGCTGTTGTTCGCACAAACCATGTCCACTCGCATTCGACTCACTGCACGCCGAGCGAGGAAGGCTGCTTTGGTTGCGGCCACGCTGATACCTCACGCCGCACCGCTCAGAGATTTCATCAACCACCGCGAGCGGTATCAACGTGAATGCCTCACAGAGGATCGAGTGACGTAAAAGGGCGCGGTGCTGAAGGGGCATCCGTCTCGATCAGGTGCTCGCCAATCGGCTTGAAGACGTTGCCAAGTGACTCATCGGCGGCGAGAGGAACCCCGACGCGGCGAAGTGTCGCGTCGGGGGAATGGCACTAACTTTAGGTAGCCACGGTCGCCAGACCGTGGGATTTTGCGGTAACGGTGCCATCCCCACGCTCTGGCGAGCGTGGCTACGAATCTAAAGTGAATGCCATTCGCGCGTCGGGGTAGTGGGCAGTTCAGCGTGGCCGAGTACACCGGCGTTACTTTTTCTTCTCGACGATCGTGGCCTGCTTGATCGAATCCAGACCGGGGAACTTGGCGTCGAGGAATTTGTTGCCCTGCGACTGAATCTGAGGTTGCGAATCCGAAGGCGTGCCGCCGTACTGGTCGTTCAATTTATCAACGACATCCATTCCCGAAATGACCTGTCCGAACGGAGCAAACCCCATGTCGTCCAGCCGACGATTGTCTTTGTAGTTGATGAAGACCTGCGTGGTGCGCGAGTCCTTACCGGAAGTCGCGAAGGTGACGTAGCCGCGCTTGTTGGACTTCTTGACGGGATCGTCCTTGATCGTCTTGGTCTTCCACACTTTGGAGACCTCGGGATCGCCGTTGATGCCGAACTGCACCATGAAGTCCTTGATGACGCGGAAAAATTTGCAGTCGTCGAGCAGCCCGCCCTCCACCATTTCGCGGAACCGTTCCGCACCCTTCGGT
>JAYUFF010000964.1:0-9466 GCA_043738825.1 Schlesneria sp. | reverse complement strand
GAACTCAACGCGGCCGACGCGCGGCCTGCGGGGAAGCTCAACCTCGCCACGCAGGTCACGGGAAAATTAAAGATGATCCCGACCGATCGCGGTCAGCGTGAGTACGTCATGCAGTTGGGACCGGCCGACAAGAATCGCAGCTTGTGGCAAGAACTGGCACCAATGACGGGAGCCAGCAAACTCAAGGCGAAGAACGATCTGATCGAACCGTGGGCCACCTCGCCCGAAGGCGTACCGCTGCTGTTTGCCACGACCGTGCAGCGGTCGCGAGTCGCCGCGTTCGCCGGAGACACGACCTTTCTGTGGTGTACCGTCAGCGACAAGGCCGAAGCTCACCAGCGATTCTGGCGGCAGATGATTCTGTGGCTGGCACGGAAGGAAGCCGACACCGATCAACAAGTCTGGGTGAGGGTCGATCCGCGCAATCTCGCTCCGGGCGGAATGGCCACGCTGACGTTTGGTGCTCGCGCCGCAGACGGCTCGCCGCTACAGGACGCGGAGTTCCAAATCAAAGTCACCGGTCCTGATGGCGAGGAATCCATCGTTACGCCCCGCAAGGCCAACGGCGAACACTCGGCCGAGTTCGCGAAGACACAGGCCCCCGGTGACTACTGGATTCGCGTGTCGGCCAAACACGGAGGCCAGACGATTCCCTTCGATGCGTTCACGAGGTTCATCGTCGATGCCCGCGACTTGGAACTGGACTATCCCAGCGCGGACTACGACTTCCTCAAAGAACTTTCTTCGATTACTGGGGGCCTCGCCCTGAAACCGGAAGAGATCGACGGACTGCTCGACCGACTGAAGGCCGCCAAGTTCGGCGACCTCACCCGGATTCAACTCATCAGCCTGTGGGACAATTGGTGGTTCCTGCTGGTGTTCGTGAGCCTGATGAGTCTGGAATGGTTCCTGCGCAAGAAGCGCGGGTTAGTTTGACGGCGTGGCGACAGGAATTTTCCCGGACTATTCATGATCGCATTGAAGCCTGACGCGCAAGCGAAGGGTTGTCGCAACAGATCCTTTGCTTGCGCGTCAGGCTTCAATGCAGCTCTCCCCGCTTTCGCCTGACTCCCGTCCCCTGACTCCTGATTTCCTTCCCTGCTCCCCCGTCTTCGGGAACATTTCCGGCAGACGGGGCGTCGATGAATGGTTATCGTGACGTGGTCTGAAATTATTGGGCCTCCCGCCACGACGGTCTCTTCCCCGAAGAGGCCGGTGAATTGATGAGCCTTGCAGTCAGAAGGGGCAAACCGCCATGTCAGCTTCCGCCGGTTCCGCGAACTCTGCGCGTTATGTCGATTTTGACGAGTACGTCGATCTGAAACTTCAGAAGACGCGGGCCACGATCAAGACGACCGATCTGCTCGTCGCGCTGGCCGGTGTCGCGGCGATGTTCCTCGGCTATTTGCTGACGTTCGTCGTACTCGACCAGTGGGTCGTGCCGGGCGGATTCGGGATCGGTCTGAGGTGGACGCTGCTCCTCACGCTGCTCGTCGCCACGGTGGCGTGGCTGGTTTGGAAAGTGGGTCGGCCCTACATCCGTTCGGTCAACCGCCTGTTTGCGGCTCACGAGATCGAGAAGTCGGAACCGGGATTGAAGAGCAACCTGCTGAACCTCGTCGATTTGCGAGCCGCCGGGCGTGAGATCGATCCGAGCGTGCTGCGTGCCCTCGAACGACACGCCGCCGTCCAGTTGCAGCAGATCGACGTGACTCAAGCCATCGACCATCGGCCGCTGATGCGCACGGCCTACGTGCTGCTGGCGGTCGTGGTGCTGTTCTGCCTCTACGCGCTGATCTCTCCGAAGAAGATCTCGAACTCGATCTGGCGAGGCTTGCTGCCTGGTATCAACGTGGAGGTGGCGACTCGCACGGATATCCTCAACGTCCAACCGGGCGACACGACCGTGCTGGCTGGTGAGAGTGTCGATGTCTTCGCAGATCTGGCCGGTGTCATTCCGGAGAAGGTCGTGCTGCTCTACACGACAGCCGACGGCAAGTTTAAGGATGAGTCGGTCGAACTGAGGCCCGACGCCGAGGGCCAGACTCGCTTCAAGGGCCGGCTCGTGGGCGAGAACGCTCGGGGCCTGCTGCAAGACCTGACGTATGTCGTTCGTGCGGGCGATGCGGTGTCGCCGCAGTTCCACATCACGGTGGAGCAGCCGCCGTCGGCGACTCCCGACAAAGTGAGGTTCGAGTTCCCGGCCTACATGAAGCTCGAATCGACCGAACAACTCGGCGGTCAGATCGACGCCTGGGAGGGAACGAAGGTCACTCTCTCGGCGCTGGCGAACATGCCGTTGAAGTCGGCGGTCGTGGAGTTCCTCGATGATGCGCTGGCCACCAAGTCGAACGGCGACGAAGTGCCGATGACCGTCTCCAACGACGGACGGCATCTCGAAGCGAAGTGGACTCTCGCCCTGCGCTCCGACGCGACGTACTCGAAGCATTACCGCATTCAATGCACGTCCAAGACCGGTGATAAAGCTCACGAGCCGATCGTCTATGGCATCACGATTCGACCCGACCTGCCCCCCGAAGTCGCGTTGCTCGAACCAGTCCGCGACTTGGAAGCTGCCGCCAATGCCATCATCCCGCTGCTGATTCAGGCACGCGATCCCGACTTTGAACTGAGCCGCATCAATCTGCATGTCGAGAAGGCGGGGCAGTCGATCCTCAACGATTCGATCTCCGACACGAAGCAGTCCCGCGCACTGCTCAAACACGATCTGGCCCTGGACCGTCTCGGCCTGAGCGCGGGGGACGTGATTGAGTTCTGGGTCGAAGCCTTCGACAACAAGCAGCCGCGCGCGAACCGCAAGAACACGCCGCGACTGAAGGTGACGATCATCAAGCCGGTCAGTCCGAAAGAGGCTCAGCAGCAACTGGCCGAAGACAAGAAGCAGCGCGATCAGCGTCTGGCCGAAGCCCAGCAGGAGCAGAACGGCGACAAAGGCCCCGATCAACCGCCGCAGGAAGCCGGCGCGAACGACCCGCCGCGCGATCCGAAAGACGTCAAGAATCCCGATCGCGACCCGATGCCTCGCGACAACGGAGAACCGCCCAAAGATGAAGCCTCCGGAAAGGACGGCAACCAGGGACAACAAGGCCAAACGAAAGACAAGGGGAAGGGCCAGAATCAGTCCGGCAACGGCGCGGACCAGCGCGAGCCGGGAAGCGCGGACGGCAAGACCGGTGAATCCTCGAAGGACAACCCCAAGCCGGGCGATCCGAAGCCGGACGGCTCGAACAAAGATGGCAAGCCGGGCACGAAGCCGAAGCGACCCAGTCCCGATGGCGAGAATGACGACGAGGCGTTGAAGACGTTTATCGAGAAGCTCGCCAAGCCGGGCGACGAGAAGCCGGGAGCAGAGAAGGCTCCGCGCGACGGATCGAATTCGGACGCGAAGGACAACCCCCAGCCGAAGACCGAGAGCGGCGCGAAGGATCCGAAGCCGGAGAACTCGCACCCCGACAACACCGGAGCCGAACCGAAGGCCGACGGCGCGAACAACGATCCCGCCACGAAGGACAACCCCAAACCGGGACCAATGCCGGCTGAGACTGATCCCAACAAAAACGACCCCGGCAAGACGGACAACTCCAAACCAAAGGAGGACACGAAGCCGAACGGTGATTCCAACCCGAGCAACGATCCGAAAAAGGACGTGAACAACAAAGGTCCGCGCCCAGAAACAACGCCGACGGGCGATCCGAAGCCGAACGAACCTGAAGGGCCGAAGAACGATGCGAACAACAAGTCGCAGACTCCTGCCGACAACGGCGACATGCCCAAGAACGCCACTTCGCCAGAGAAGGGAGCGATCGACAGCAAGACCGGTCCCGGTGAGAAGCAAGCACCCGACTCGCCGAAAAAGGAGGGAGCCGACAACAAGCAATCAGGCGAACCGAAACCAAACAGTACGAGCGAGCCAGCGGCCGATTCACCCGACGCAATCAAGAAGCCGGGGACCGGTGACGAGAAGGGGCCTGCCAAACCGGAGACCGATCCCGGCGCCAAGCCGACTCCCAAGCAGGGCGAGGGTTTGAATCGCGATCCCAAAGACAAGGCCAGCACGCGCCCGGCCGATCCCAAAAACGATGGCGCGACGCCACCACCGAAGAACGATCCGAAGGCCGAATCCAAAGATGGCAAGCAGCCCGGCAAACAATCCAACGATCCGAAGATCGAGCAGCAACCGACAGAGCCGGGCAAGACTCCGATGCCAAAGACCGCACCGAAGCAGAATCAGGACGGTGATTCAAAAACGGCCGACGAACCACTGAAGGGCGACGGGAACAAAGATCAGAAGTCTGACAAGCCGACGGGTGGCGGTGAACAGGGTGCCTCGAAGCCTGACAAGGAAGGCAAATCCGGCGGCAAGGAATCGGGTGAGGGCGACCCCAGCAAACGTCCGGGGACTCAGCAGCCATCCGACTCCAAGGATGGGAAGTCGGGCGCGGCGAAAGGGACCGGAGAAGGAGCGAAGGGTGACGGGAAGGGGCCGCCCAAACCGGGTGGCTCGAAGGACGGAGCCCCCGGTGGCGACCAGCCCGATGAAGCCAACAAGCCTGACGGTGCGGGCAAGCCCTCTGACAAGGGGCCGTCACAGGCGGGAGGCCAGGACGGAGATTCTCCCAAGGGTGAGCAGCCAGCCGCTGACAAACAGAGCGACAAGAAACAGGGGGCCGATCCGAAACAGGGTGACAACAAACCGCCGGGCCATGAACAGGGTGAACAGAAGGGTGGCGATGACAAAGCTGGCCCTCAAGGCAAAGGTGGCAAAGGCGACGGCAAGCCATCCGGAAAACCGGGCGCTGGGCAGGGCGGGAAACAGGCAAAACAGGGCAACGGTGGCGGCGGGCAGAACGGTCCAATCACAGCCGCGCCAGATGGCGACGAGGCTGCTCCGGCGACGAGCCTCGAAGAGAGTGAAGCGGCCAATCTGGAGTACAACAAGCGGGCGACAGAGTTGGTGCTCAAGCGGTTGCAAGACGGGCTCGATCGCGGCGACATTGATCCCGAATTGCTCGAACAACTCGGCTGGACCGAAACCGAAATGAAGCGGTTCGCCGAACGGATCGGCAAGCATCTGCAAGAGTCCAAATCGAACGAGGAGACTCCCGAATCGGTCGCGCGCCGCCAGCAGTTTGAAGAGATGCTGAAGAACCTCGATTTGAAGAGGCAGGGAACGAAGCGTTCGGGCGAGAACTCGCCGCAGCGCGACGTGAATACGATCGAGTCGAAACGGGCCAACGTCCCGCCTCAGTATCGCAAGGCGTACGAGCAGTTCACGAAAGACCTCGCCCGCCAGAAGCCGCCCGGATCGACAACGCCCTCGAAGAAGTAGCACTCCGGCGAGCGGCAGAAGCAAACGGATCTGCGTGTAGGATGGGCACTCTTGCCCGTCCGTCTTTTTTGCCTCCGAAACTGAAGATGAAGGCCGGACGGGCAAGAGTGCCCATCCTACGGATGACTTTGAAGTGCCACTCGCGGCGTCGCGATTCGTTCAGAAGCCGGATGGGATGGTGGTTGCACCTGCCGGCGCGACCTTGTTGGCACCGGGGCGCGGTGGAGTCTTCGTCGGGTTGACGTACTCCAGCATCATCGGAATCCGCTCGTTGATCTTCTCGCGCGGATCGATTCCCTCGGGCAGTACCACGATCAGCGGGCACTGGATGTCACCGTTCACGCGCTCGTAGACCTCGAAGGTATAGTTGACGCTCGAACGGCGGTCTTGAACCTGCTGTGTGATCGGTTTGGAGGCGAACCGAAAGACGTTGTACGAGGCCGACGCCAGATACGTGCCCGGCTTGGGGTGCATCTCCGTTTCCGGCGTCTCTTTGGGGGGCTGTTCGAGAGCCGCGCCGATCAGTTCCGTCAGCGACTTCGTGAAGAGCAGCGCGTCGCCCGGGGTCTCGCTGATGAGCGTCCAATAGTTGCTGACCGCATAGATGTAGGCTTTGCGGGTCTCACGACCGCCGTCCGCGAGCGAGACCTCAACGGAAGCCTCCCACGCACCGAGCAACTCGGGGAAGATCAGGTTCACGTAGTCGGGCTGCCGGGGATCGACCGCCGGCATTTCCAGCTCGCCGTCTTCGCGTTTGATGGGCTGTGGCGGCGGAATCGGCACGAATTGTTTGGGGACTCGCAGTTCGAGGATGCCGCGCCCGTCGCCCCACTTCGGCCCGAGATTCGCCTCAACCTTTTCGAGATAGTTGTAGTAATCCTTCGACTGCTTCAGCCGCAGCTCGTAGGTTTCGTATCCGCAACCGACGACACCCGCGAGCGACAGGACACTCACCACGGCGACCGCCCAAACCCGGCGGGACAGCAAACAGACAAGTGGCATGGCGAAACTTCCTGAGTGTCGAACGGCAGACCGCTCACAACTCCCACCAATCGGGTGAGGTGTGGTTGCGAGCGGCAGGATTGTGGTCAAAGCACCGAGACCCGTCAATTCGACGGAGATGACTCGCAGGGCCATCGCCTTGTTGAATCTGGAAGCCTTGTTGAATCTGGAAGATTGGGTGCCACGGTCACGGAGTTTCGACGTGGCCGTGAGATGGGGAATCCGCCTTCACGTCCTCGCACGGCCACATCGAGACTCCGTGACCGTGGCACCTCCATTTGGAAAAGGCGTTGGCCCTGGATGACTCGCTCGCATTTCAAAGCCGCTTCAAGCCAAGGAATGATCAGGGGTCAGACTTGCTCCCCGTGGGCCTTTCATCGGGCGCGTTTGGAGTGCCCATCCTCCCGTCATCAATCTCGCCGCTGGACCCGCCCCGCATGTCCGGCCGCTTTGAAGGCGGCCGTGGTTCGATCGAACGCCGCGTCCTTGGCTCCCACCAGCGTGAGGTGCTTCGGGGCGAGCAGGCCGAGCGCGTCGGGGATGTCGAGGACTTTCATGACTCCCAAGAAGTGAGGCCCTGCGCGGTGTGAGGCGGGAGGCTCGACGGCGAGCACTTCGGCGATGCTCGTTTCATTGAGAGCCGCGTATGCGCCGAGAACTCCCGCCGGACCTTTGCCGACAACGGCGATCGTGCGCGCTTCAGAATCGGACTCGTGCAACCAGCGTGAGACGGCCTGGATGTCCCACACCCGGCCCGCATCGACCGTGCGGCCGATCAGTACGTGAGCACGCTCGACGTAGTTTGGCGGGTTCTTCTGAGTCCACTTCAGCGTCTCACCGCAGCCGCGCGGGCTGAGCACGACCACGGTTTGGCCATCGGGGACAACACCCTTCGTCCACTCGGGCAACTGGCCCTCGGTGTCGTCGGCGTTCAAGACGACCAGCCAGATTCGTTCGGGCTGGTCCGGGCCGCTCGCTTTCCGCTGAACCGGCTCGTGTCGCCGGGCCAGCACCACAACATCCTCTTCGGTTGCGAGCAGCAGCGGGCGGTCTGACTCACCCTCACGCAAAATGGCGGCGGGAACCTCATCGGGCCACTCGCGGAAGACACGTTCGTCCAAGCCGTCTCGCAGTGACTTCGACCACGCGGCGTACTCGGCCTTGTTGGTCGGCGTCGATGGTTTCGCCAGTGCAACGAATGTCTCATCAATCTTGTCGTTGAGGCTGTCTTTCGGCAGATCGGCATCCTCCGGGAAGACGCGCAGTTCCTTGCCGTCGATCTTCGGCAGCGGCGGCTCGCTGACTTCAGCGTTGTCATTTTTGAGATGCTTGTTGATCCAGCGATAGGCCATCAGACGCAGTTCGACGTTGTCGCTGTGACCTCCGGGCGTGACGCCGATGTCGAACAGCTCGCCCGGCTTTTTCTCGTACCAGCGATAGAGATCGGCGAGCCGGTTGCGAATCCGCTCGTTGGCGGGCATGGGGAAGATCGAGTCGTAGCCGGAGTTCTCGAACAGCATCGCGCGGGGAGCAATCAGCGCGGCGATGGTCGACCATTCCCAACGGTAGTTGTTGTAGAGAAACATGCAGTCGCAATGGCCGTTGCACACCTTGTCCACCACGTAGCTTTCGAGGTCACTCATCCCACTGACCGGGACGGCGACCTTCACTCGTTCGTCGGCGGCTGCGATCCAGAAGGTCGCCGCGCCACCTCCGCTGATCCCCGTGACGGCGATCTTGTCGGGGTCAATCTCGGGGCGCGAGACGAGGTAGTCAATCGCCCTCACGCCGTTCCAGCACTCGACCCCCGCCGACGTGTAGCCATGCGAATGCCACCACCAGCGGTTCTCTTTGTACGTGCCGTGATGAATCCCCGCGACCTCGCCCAGTTGCAGCGTGTCGATGATCAGGCACGCATAACCGTGCGTCGCGAACCACATCCCGTGATGCTGAAACGCCGTCTTGTTGCCGTCGCGTCCCTGGCCCGAGTGCCCGCAGACATACAGCACGGCTGGCAACTTCCCGTGGGGCGGGCTGCCAGCCTGCCTCTTTTCTTCCTTCTTGTCCTCACCCTTGGTATCGACGGACTTCTCGGGCAGGCTGGCAGCCCGCCCCACGGTCCTCGGCAGATAGAGATTGCCGGTCACGTACAAGCCGGGCTTGCTCTGAAAGTGGACCTTCTCGACGGTGAACGCCTCTCGTTCGACAGTCCCCGTGACTTTTGCGTTCAGAGGCGTCCGCTCCGGCAGCGGCCACAGCCCGAGCATGTCGAAGAACTGCCGTTTGAGTTCGCCCCGCTTCGCCTCCCACTCTTCCTTCGAGTTGGCACCGTCCTGAACACGCTCACTGAGTCGAACCGTCTCCAGCGTGAGATGCGCCTCGATGACGGCGTCTCCAAACGAGATGTCACTCGGCTTCGGCTGAGCCATCGCCACCACGGGGGTGAGCAACAGCAGGGCGATCGACAGTCGGAAGGCTTGCATGGTGAAACTCCTGAAGAAATGAAGGACCGACCGAAACCAATTGCATACCAGCATCCAGTGATTCTCCGGCGACGGCAACTCAGGGACGGGACGATTCGGATGGATACTCGGCAACAGTCGCCCCTCACCCCCGGCCCCTCTCCCCAAAGGGGCGAGGGGAGAAGAAGGTTTGTCGGAACGAGATGTTTTCGATCCGAGGTGGCTCGACATTCGAGACATCGGCTAAGATCGTTTCCCGGTGAGCAATCTGGATAGGAAGCGGAGACCGTGATGTTGTTGAGACCGCGCTGCTGGATGAACTGCGTCGGCCTGCTGGGGCTGTTGATGGCGACGGTCTGTTCGGCGGACGAGCCTGTTCCCGCCGAACCAATCTTTGACGAAACCGCTCTCGAATTCTTCGAGAAGGAAGTTCGTCCAATCCTGTCCGCGCGGTGCCTCGAATGTCACGGCGGTGGCGACAAGGCACCGAAAGGGGGACTGCGGCTCACGTCACGGAACGAACTGCTGAAGGGAGGCGACACGAGCGCGGCGGTTGTTCCCGGCAAACCGGCCGACAGTTTGTTGGTGAGTGCGATCAACTACGGCGACGTGTACCAGATGCCGCCAAAGTCGAAGCTGCCCGCCAAGGAAA
>JAYUFF010000963.1:0-3590 GCA_043738825.1 Schlesneria sp. | reverse complement strand
GTTTGAGTTGCCTCATCAGTGGCCAGGCTGGTTCAGGGTCTCCACACATTGGCATGAGTGTCTGCCATTCGGGATCGCAATGCAGGACCACGAGGTTGCCCGAGCCAAACTCCCCGGCACCGAGTCGCGTGACATGGCGCAGTTCGTTCAGGATCGAAATCGTCTGCTCGATGGTGGCCGCCTCCTCGGGAAGCTGCCCGATCACGAGGCCGTTCCCCGCGTGAACCTGCACCGCCACGTTGAGTTTCGTCGCACACTCCGCAAACTCCATGCACTGCGACGGACGGATGTTTGCCTGAAACGTCAGCGGATCGTCGGCACAGGTTTGGAACTCGGTGAGGGCCTGCCACAGCGCAGTCGCCTCCGGTTCGGAGACTCGCTTCTCTGCCTTCACACTGAACGGAGCCATCTCGCGGAGGAGCGTCTCGACCTGCCAATCCACCTCGCGCGGTGAGCCTTCCACGCCAAGGCACAGCACCGGTGCATCGACGGGCAAGTCGCAGCGTGACGAGGCGGCGATCAACTTTGCCGCCGCCGGGTTCAGAACTTCCACGGCCACCGGCCGCGCGTCCGACCTCAGCAATCGTTCGAGGCCCCGTTCGATGTCATCGAACTTGGAGAACGTCAGCCAGAGCAGGGCCGATGTCTCGGCGAGCGGCCTCAGTTTCAACGTGACCTGCGTCACGATGGCCAGAGTTCCGCGCGAGCCAACCAGCAATTTGCAGATGTCGTAGCCGGCCACGTTCTTGACGACTCGCCCCCCCGCCTTGAACGCCCGCCCGTGAGCGTCCACCGCCGAGATGCCGATCACGTAGTCGCGAAACGTCCCGTGTCCAAACCGGCGCGGGCCGCTCGTGTTCGTTGCCAACGCGCCACCGAGTGTCGCTCGCCCCGCCTGCGCGATGTCGATGGGCAGCCGCTGCCGTTCGGAGGCCAGCGTCGTCTGAAGCTCATCGATTCTCATCCCCGCTTCGACGGTGATCGTCATGTCCCGCGCGGGGTAATCGACGACACGAGTCAGCCCCGACATGGCTACGACAGCATCAGGCTCCTGCGCCGAGAAGCCGTAATGCAGCGCCGTTCGCCCGCCCACAGGGCAGATCGTCCGTCGTTCGCCAACGGCGTTCTCGGCCACAAAGCGGGCGAGTTCGGTTTGAGTGGTGGGTGTAAATTCTGAAGCCGTCAACCGAGCAACCTTCCTGCACCAGGATCGTTAGAGATATTCCAACCGATTGACCATTTCGTCGGCGTCGTACATCTCCCAAAGCAGCACAACAAGCGAACCATCTCTCCCACTGTTCGCTTCTTTCGATCGCAGTAGGCGATGCCCGCGTGCTCGACGCCACTTTGATGCAGTGCGATGAAATCGGCGTCGTGAGTGAACAGGACTCGCCTGGAAGAACGGGCGAATTCCAACTGTGCCTCATCCGACTCCGAGAGCAGCCGCACACTTCCCGCCGTGGTCACGTCAATCCCATGCAACGGCAAAGCCTCGAAGAGATTCACATGGCAGCACTCGTCGAGATGCAGGCAAAGAGTTCGGGCCATGCCATCACCTCTGCCTCAGCAATGAAGGCGTTTCCGCCCTCAATCGCTCGACGAGAATTCGATCATCATCCATCGCCTTCCGAATTTCATCGAGATGATCGTAGTAGTACGACAGGGCGGCATAGACCCCGGCCAGCGTTACGCGGGGAAATGCGTTCACAATCTCTTCGGCGCACTGACCGTGGTAGAGATGTTCAACCACGATGTCTTGGACGCGAATGCGAGTCCCCCGAATCCGCGGGCGGCCGTGACAAACGGCGGGATCGATGTCGATGTATTCGGAATTGACGATGGCCATTTTGGGTTCTCCGGGACGGAAACAGTCACGGACGGCAGGATACGCAACCGTCGCACTGGGCGGAAGCCGTGTCACATTGCCGCGCGTCGTCCCGGTTTGATGCGAGGCATCGCCTCGTTGCCGCAGCCGGCTGACGTGGGGAGCATTTTGCCGGGGCTGCATCGGCCGGTCGGGTTGAAGCAGTCGCGGATCGAGCCCATCACGGCGAGGTCTTCGGGAGCAAACAACTTGTCCATGAAACTGATCTTCTCGACACCGATGCCGTGTTCGCCGGTCACACTGCCGCCGAGTTCGATGCACTTGGTGAGGATTTCGTCGCTGGCTTCGAGGACTCGATTGACTTGTTCGGTGTCGCGCTCGTCGAACAGCAAGATTGGGTGAATGTTGCCGTCTCCCGCGTGGAAGACGTTCACGATCCGCAGGCCGTGCCGCTGACCGCAGGCGATGATGAACTCCAGAATCTCCGGCAGCTTGGTGCGCGGGACCACGCCATCCTGAGTGCAGTAGCTCGGGCTGAGTCGGCCGATCGCGCCGAAGGCTTGCTTGCGGCACTTCCAGAGGAGCAGCCGCTCCTTCTGAGTATTGGCCTGCCTCACTTCGCGGGCACCACTTTGCGTGCAGAGGGCGATGATCCGTTGAGCCTCCTCATCGACGGCCACTTCGAGACCATCGACCTCGATCAGCAGGACGGCTCCGGCGTCGAGCGGGAAGCCGAAATGAAACGCCTGCTCGACGGCACTGACGATTCCCTGATCCATCATCTCCAGTGCGGCGGGGACGATGCCGGCTCCGATGATTTCACTGATCGCCTTCGTCGCGTCGGAGACTGTCTCGAACACACCGAGCATCGTGCGATAGGCCGCCGGGTCGCGTGTCAGCCGGACGATGACCTTCGTCGCGATGCCGAGCGTCCCTTCGTTGCCGACGAACAGGCCGGTCAGATCGTAGCCGGGAGTCTCTTCGACGGGACCGCCCAACCAGGCGACGCTGCCATTCGGCATGACGACCTCGGCCCCGAGGACGTGATTCACGGTGACGCCGTATTTCAGCGTGTGCGGCCCGCCCGAGTTGGTCGCGAAGTTGCCACCAATCGTGCAGGCCCCTTGACTCGACGGATCGGGAGCGTAGTGGTAGCCGCTCCCCTTCAGATGGTTCGTCAGATGGACGTTGACGAGGCCCGGTTCGACGATGGCGTAGCGGTCGCGATAGTTCACTTCGAGGATGCGTTTCATCCGCGTGAGGGCGATCATCACGCCACCGCCGATGGGCAGACAGCCTCCCGCGAGACTCGTCCCCGCCCCGCGCGGCACGAAGGGAACGTCGAACTCATGGCACAGCTTGACGATCGCGACGACCTGCTCAGTGGACGTGGGAAAGACCACGACATCGGGACACTTCTTCTCAACGACGTATCCGTCGCACTCATAGACCAGCAGTTGTTCGGCCTTGTGAAGCAAGCCTTCTTCACCGACGACTTCACGCAGTCGGTCGAGCAACTGCTGCGAACGGTTTGTCGTGATGGGAGGCTCTGCAAGTACGGGTGTCATGAGTCGCGGCGTACCAAAGGGTTTGATCGGGCTTCGGGTGGGGCCGCATTCTAGGAACGTGATGAGCGAAGTGCCATCGGAAGCAGGGCCATCGCCTGTTTCAATTTGGGGGTGCCACGATCACGGAGCTTCGACGTGGCCGTGTGAGGAAGTGAAGGCTGATTTTCAATCTCACGGCCACGTCGAAGCTCCGTGAC
>JAYUFF010000962.1:0-9501 GCA_043738825.1 Schlesneria sp. | reverse complement strand
GGATGTCTGCGAGCATCTGCCGCGCATGGCCAAGATGATGGATCGCGTCACCGTGCTGCGATCACTGCACCACGAGTACCCGATCCACGGCGTGGCCTACGCGATGACCGGGACTCCCGCCATCGACACGAATATGGAACTGAGTCCGTCGGACCCGCGACACCATCCGTATTTCGGCAGCGTAGTCGAATACGTTGATCGCGCCCGACGCGGTGGGCTGTCACAGTTTCCTCAAAACGTGGCCCTTCCGTTTCCCTTCAGCACGCAGCGCACGGGCGAGGTCCATCGAGCCGGTCCGTACGCGAGCTATCTCGGCGCGACTTACAACCCGGTCTGGACCGAGTTCCTCGGCAAGGCGGATCGCTCGGTCTACAAGACGCTGGGTGAGAAGAAGGATCTTGAAGTCTTCGATCCCTATGTTGGCTGCCAGCCCGATGCTCACTTCCGACTCGCATCGACCTCGCTGCCCGAGACGCTGACGCTAGACCGGCTCGACCGGCGGCGATCGCTGCTGACGCAGATGGACCACGTCCGGCGAGACCTCGAAAAAACCGATCGAGGCCGTTCGCTGAACAGCTTCCAACAGATGGCTTACTCGCTCATCCAGTCGCGGGACGTGGCGGAGGCGCTCGACTCGCGCAAGGAATCGGCTGAGACGCGCGAGTTGTACGGCATGACGCTGGTCGGGCAGTCGTGTCTCGCCGCGCGACGGATGCTGGAGGCGGGGACTCGATTGGTGAGCGTCTTCTGGGACGAGTACGGTCTGGCGGGAGATGCCTGGGACACGCACTGGAATCACTTCCCGCGCATGACCGATCAGCTTCTGCCCGGCTTGGACAAGGCTTTCTCCGGGCTGGTTCTCGATCTCGAACAACGTGGAATGCTCGACGACACGCTGGTCGTCTGCATCAGCGAGCATGGCCGCACGCCGAAGATCAACGCGGCGGTGGGAGGCGGTCGCGATCATTGGTCGCAGGCGTACTCGGCCCTGTTCGCTGGCGGAGGCATCGCACGGGGACGAGTCGTCGGCGGGACCGACAAGCACGCGGGCGAAGTCACCCTGAACCCGGTCGGCCCGAAAGACGTGCTCGCCACGATGTACCATCTGCTGGGAGTCGATCCGCACACCTTCCTGCCCGACAAGACCGGCCGCCCGATCCCCGTCGTCCCCGAATCGAGCCGCGTGATCTCCGAGTTGCTGGCATAGTCTTGAAGTAGCCATCATCGCTCCGCGTGATGAGCCTTCCTCGAACCGACTCCGGCGATTCTCGACCGATTGATGCTCAAACCACAAAGGCTCATCACGCGGAGCGATGATGGCTATACCTCACGCGGGCTGATGTGAGACGTTTAGCCGCAACGCCAACGGCGTGCGAGCGATCAACGGTTGGCCCACGTCTGCTCCCACGCCGATGGCGTTGTGGCTAAACGTAAACGTCTCATTCATGGCCGCGTGAGGTATACGTTGGTCGAGACGACACGCCGCTTCTCGCCCAAGCTGGCAGCATGGGCTGCTGACTTTGTATCCTGCCGCCCCGCAAGTCGCGATCTCTGGCAGGAGTCTTCGTTTCCGTGTCTGCGTTTCGTTTTCATCTCGATGCCGTCGATCCGGGCAGTGGCGCGCGAGTCGGTCGGTGGGAGACGCCTCACGGTGTGGTTGAGACTCCCGCGTTCATGCCCGTCGGAACGCTGGCCACGGTGAAGGGGCTGACTCCCGAACAACTGAAGCAGTCCGGCGCGCAGATGGTGTTGTCGAACACGTACCACCTCGCGCTTCGGCCCGGCTCCGAGGTCGTCGCCGAACTCGGGGGCCTTCACAAGTTCATGGGTTGGGACGGCCCGATCCTGACCGACAGCGGTGGCTTCCAGGTTTTTAGTCTCGCCTCGATGCGGAAGATTGACGACGAGAAGGTCGTCTTTCGGTCGCACATTGATGGCAGTCTGCTCGAACTCTCGCCGGAACAGGCCGTGAGAATTCAGGAGCAACTCGGGGCGGACGTCATCATGTGCCTCGACGAATGTCCGCCGCATGACGCTCCGCCCGAAAAGTTGCTCGCCGCCGTTGACCGCACGACGCTCTGGGCCAAGCGGTGCAAGGCGGCTCAGCGGCGCACCGATCAGGCGCTGTTCGGCATCGTGCAGGGCGGGACCGATCGCACTTTGCGCGAACATTCGGCGGAAGGTCTGTTGCCGCTCGACTTCCCCGGCTACGCGGTCGGCGGATTGAGTGTCGGTGAGGAACCGGAGGCGATGTACGCGACGCTCGATTACACCGTGCCTTTGCTCCCGCCGGATCGGCCTCGCTACCTGATGGGAGTCGGTCGGCCCATCGACATCATCGAAGGAGTGCTGCGGGGAATCGACTTGTTTGACTGCGTCATGCCGACTCGGAATGGTCGCAACGCGATGGCCTTCACCAGCCAGGGCGGTCTAAAACTGAGAAACCTCAAACATCGCACCGATCCCGGACCGCTCGACCCCGAATGCGAATGCCCCGTCTGCCGGCAGTTCAGCCGCGCGTACCTGCGTCATTTGTTTATCGCGGGTGAGATGCTGGGACCGATTCTGCTCTCGCTGCACAACCTCGCGTATTACCAACGGATGCTGCGGGACTTGCGCGCGGCGATCCGGCTGGGCAAAGCCAGCGAGTTCCGAGCCGCTCAACTTGCCCGCTGGAATCGATCCGTCTAAGATGCCGCCTTCATTTTTTGGCCGGATTGCCCGTCGCCTGTAGGACTTGCTGAAAACTCATGTTTGACTTGCTGAAGTTCATCGTTCTGGCCGCCGATCCGGAAGTTCCGGCAGCGCAGGAACAGACATCGATCTGGACCGTGATGGTGCCGTACCTGATCGCGATCACGGTGTTGTACATTGTGATGAGTTCGACCAAGCGGCGCGATCAGTCTCGCCGCGATGAGGCACTCAAGAACCTCAAGAAAAATGATCGCGTGGTGACCATCGGAGGCATCTTCGGCAGTGTCGTCAGCGTCTCGACGGACGGTAAGGAAGTGACCTTGAAGGTGGATGACAGCACGCGGATCAAGTTCCGCAAGACCGCGATTGCCGACGTGTTGGTTGATGAGACGCCCGGCGATGCGGCTCCCAAATCGACATAATGCAGGGGGCGAATAATATCGACCACACTAACCCGAAGCGTAAGCGAGGCTGGTCCCTCGCTTACGCTTCGGGTTAGTGTGCCCGACTTGCCGAAGGGGCAAACGGGGCTCGACAAGAGAATATGCTGACGATACAGGCAAGACCAAGGGATCAGACCTCAGTACAGGGATTGGAACTCACGATATGGACGGAATTGCACCTTCTCTTCTGCTGTCGCAGTTGCTGACGACGGGAGGGATCGAAGCGTGGATGGGCCGCGAACGCTTGATTCTCACCATGATTGCGGTCCTGTTTACGGCCCCCTTCGTGCTGGGCTGGTTGATCACAAGGCTGCTGAATTTACCGGACCTATCCAAGCGGATCGGCGTCGTGCTCATGGCGGTCGGCCTGTCGCTGGCACCGTTTGGCTATGAAGAGTTGCGAGGGAAAAGCTGGACCAATGCCTTTCACCTGGGGATCGATCTGGCGGGTGGAACCAATCTGGTCTACCAGATCAATGTCACCGAGGCCAAAGCGGCGGACAAAAAAGTCGACAAGGCGACCCAGGAAAAATTGGTGGATTCCATCAAGAATCGCTTGAACCCCTCGCGCACGATCGACATGACCGTTCGCAGCGTTGGCACGGATCGTATTGAAGTCATCATCCCAGGTGCCGATCGCGATCTGGTCGAGCAGATGAAGGGCAAAATCGTCCGGCTCGGCAGCCTTGAGTTCGGGATCCTCGCGAATACTGTCGATCACGATGGGTTGATCAAGCAGGCCAGACAGCTTCCCGATGACCAGCGTGAGTTGCGTGTCGAGGGGCGTAGCCCCGAGGAGCGCACCATCGTTGCCGCGTGGCGGGACGCCGCCGAAAAGAAAATGGACGACGACAAGGATCCGCAGGTCGCCACGCGCACTGTCAAGAAGCGCGGGAAGGATGGCAAAGAAGTCGAGGTGCTTCAATTTCTGGTGAAACAGGAAAGCCCCGAAAAAACCGTGACCGGTTTCTATTTGACGGTGGCACGCGTGCAGCGGGATCGGGAGAGCGGTCAACCTTCTGTCGGTTTCAACTTCAACGCTCGTGGAGCAGTCCTCTTCGGCCAGTTGACCGGAGCCAATTTGCCGGACTCTGCCAACGGCCCGACGGCCGTCAATGGTGTCCCGTTTACACGCCGCTTGGCGATTCTGCTCGATGGCAAGGTCCACTCGGCACCGACCATTCGATCCCGAATTCACGGATCGGGCGAGATCACCGGCCGCTTCTCGATGAAGGAAGTGAATGAGCTAGTGGCCGTCCTGAATGCTGGTGCGCTGGACGTGCCACTGGTTGACAAGCCCATCAGCGAATTTACGATCAGCCCCTTGTTGGGGATCGATGTGCAACAAAAGGGCCTGACGGCCATTGCGTTTTCGGCATTCGTCGTGTTTGCGTTCATGTTGATCTACTACCGGACTGCGGGCGTGATTGCCGACTTGTCTCTCGTGCTCAACTTGCTGATGGTCGTCGGTTCGATGGCCTTCATTGCGGCGACGTTTACGCTGCCAGGCTTGGCGGGCATTGTCCTGACGATCGGCATGGCGGTCGATTCCAACGTGCTGATCTACGAGCGCATGCGGGAAGAACTGGCTCGCGGAGCCAGCCTGCGCATCTCCATTCAAAACGGTTTCGACAAAGCCTTTTCCGCCATCTTCGACGGTAACGTGGCTTCGCTGCTCACCGCCGTGATTCTGTACATGATCGGCAGCGACCTGATTCGCGGCTTTGCGGTGTCCTTGTTCCTGGGGCTGTTGATGAGCCTCTTTTCGTGTTTGTACTTTGGGCATCTGGCGTTTGACATCATCGAACGGAAACGCTTGGTCAAGACACTGCCGATGATGCAATTCCTCCGCGAAACCAAGATCGACTTCCTCGCGAAACGCGGAGTCGCGTTTGCCGCCTCGGGTTTGCTGATCGCCGCCGGCATGGTGGCTCTGGTTGTGCGGGGCGAAGCCAACATGGACATCGACTTCAGCGGTGGCACCATGGTGACGTTTGAGTTCGTGGACAATCAGAAGACGGTTGACGTGCAGTCTAAACTGGAGGGCGTGTTCCCCGGTGTCACACTGGAGCAGTTGATCCTGGGTGAAGAAAAGCAGTCTGCCGAGGGAGGGCGACGGTTTCGGATGCGAACCACGGAGCAGAATCCTGCGGCAGTGGCGGGCGGTATGAACAAAGCCTTCGACGATGCCCAACATGCCTTGGTGCGAGTCACGCTCGGCGACTTCCAGGTGGACGCCATCACCGGCAAGCTGGAAGGAGAAGCGGAGCGATTTGTCGGCGGACATCAGACGGTCCTCAAATTCAGCGGTCCCGTTTCCGAAGCGACCGTCATTGAGTATGTCGCCAAGGAACTCTCGGGAATCAAAGTGGACGGCAAGCGGGCTAAGTACGAATCGGTCCAGTTACTCCTCGCTGCAAATGGGACAGTCGCGGCTGCGGATGATGCCGGTCCTGATGCCACGAAACCCAAGGTCAACCACAACCCGAAGTTTGCGGAGTTCACTCTGCGAGCAACTCGCGAGATCGATTCAGGCGATCTTAGTTCCTCCTTGACGGCCGTCCAAACCCGACTGGCGTCATCGCCGGTCTTTGAAGAGGTGAATGCGTTCGACACCTCGGTGGCCAACGACACCAAGCTCGACGCGATTTATGCGATTCTGGCCAGCCTCGTGATGATTGTGTGCTACATGTGGTTCCGGTTTGAGAAGGTCTACTTCGGGCTGGCGGCCGTGGTGGCTCTGGCCCATGACGTGCTCGTCACGCTGGGCTGTATCGCATTGGGCGGATATCTCAGCAAGACCTCGATCGGGTCGCTCCTGATGCTGGACGACTTTAAGATCAACCTGAATCAGATTGCCTGCCTGCTGACGATCGTGGGCTACTCCCTCAACGACACCATCGTGATCTTCGACCGCATCCGCGAGATCAAGGGGAAAAGTCCGAAGATCACGCACGACATGATCAACCTGAGTGTCAACCAGACACTCTCGCGCACGCTGCTGACAGCACTCTCCACATTCATGGTGGTGGTCGTGCTGTACATTGCGGGAGGCGATGGAATTCACGGCTTCGCGTTCTCGATGATCGTCGGTGTGATCACCGGCTGCTACAGCACGGTGTACATCGCCAATCCCGTTCTGTTGTGGCTGGTCCAACGGGAAGACGTTTCGGCAAAGAAGGGTTCGGCTGGCAAAAGTGTGATCGTTGGCACCCGTAGATAAGAACTCTCCGCTTGGAGGGCGGGCAATTGTGTCCGCTCTTCAAACTCCTGTTCGGTGGCTGATCGCTTTGCCTAGATCTCGGCAGGGTGCCAGTGGCGAAGTGATCTTTCGTCCCTAACGACCACCACTTTGCGGGGAGCGAGCTGATGAAGACTCTGGTGAATTCATCCGCTTTGTCGTCGCATCTGCCGGCGTTTGCTGCGTTGATCGCTGTCGTGTTCTTTACGGGCGGCATCGTCGTCGCCAATGAGCCGATTCGCCTGACGACCGACGGTCGCATGAAGCGCGATCCGGTGTTTCTCAATCCGCAGGGGACCGAGCTGCTCTACGTGCTGCTCGACAGGCCGAACCGGCTGCGGCTGATGAAGCTGTCGCTCGGCAGCGGTCTGTCCGCGCCGTTGCATCCCGATGAGACTCGTTCCGAGTTTGAACCGGCCGTGTCGGCGGATGGCCGTTATCTGGCCTTCGTACAGAATCGCGGAAACCTCAGTTTGGCGCTTGTCGTGCAGGATCTGATCGAGAACAAAACCACCGAACTGCCGCCGGGAGGAGGCTTCTCGGGAATGCACAGCCCGACGTTTGCGAGAGACAACTCGCGCGTCTGTTTCAGCTATCCCGAGGAGCGTCGGCAGTCGATCTTCTCGGTAGATCTCGACTGCAAGAACCGCCAGACGGTTGTCGATTCGGTCGGCGTCAACAATTGGCCGCACTTCTCGCCCGATGGCCGCCGGTTGGTGTTCAGTTCCACGCGCGACGACGATTACGAACTGTATGTCTCGGAGGCGGATGGCTCGAATGCGCGTCGGTTGACCAACAGTCCGAAGCAGGACATCCGCCCGAGGTTCTCGCCCGACGGACGCCGCATCGCCTTCACGAGCAACCGCGACGGCAACTATGAGATCTACGTGATGGCCGCCGACGGCGGTGACGCCACCCGAGTGACCGATCATCCCGAGCAGGACGACTACGCAACCTGGCAACCCGATGGCCAACGCCTGATCGTGGTCAGCGAGCGCAGCGGCCAGTTCGATCTCTATTCGATCGCGATACCTTGAGCGAGCTGTTCCCTTAGTAGCCATCATCGCTCCGCGTGATGAGCCTTTCGCAAGTGGACGCCTGATCCCCAAAGGCTCATCACGCGGAGCGATGATGGCTACATTGAAGACGGCCCGAAAACTTGACTCGTTCGCAACAACATCCCAACACCACGCCTTCCAGGTCGCACGATGAAAGTTCTTTCCGGCATTCAGCCCACGGGTCGGTTTCACTGGGGCAACTACTTCGGAGCGATCCGGCAGTACATCGCGCTGCAGGGGAGCGAGCAGTCGTTCTACTTCATCGCCGACCTGCACGCGCTGACCAGCGTTCGCGATCCGAAGCTGCTGGCCTCGCAGACGTGGGACGCGGCGATTGATCTGCTCGCGCTGGGGCTGGACCCGAACCGGGCCACGCTGTTCCGGCAGTCGGATGTTCCCGAGGTGACCGAGTTGATGTGGCTGCTGCTGACGGTGACTCAGCACAGCCTGCTGGAGAAGTGTCACTCGTACAAGGACAAGGTGGCGAAGGGCCTCTCCGCCGACGCTGGCCTGTTCACGTACCCGGTTCTGATGGCGGCCGACATCTTGTTGTACGACTCGGACGTGGTGCCGGTTGGCGCGGACCAGATCCAGCACCTTGAGGTCACGCGCGACATCGCCCAACGGTTCAACGCGACCTACGGCGGCGAGTTCCTGCATCTGCCGAACGCCCGCGTCCTCGAAGCGGGGGCCAAAGTGCCGGGGACCGACGGCGAAAAGATGTCCAAGAGTTACGGCAACACGATCGAAATCTTCGAGGCCGAGAAGCCGCTGCGAAAAAAGATCATGTCGATCAAGACCGACTCGACGCCGATGGAGGCTCCCAAGAATCCAGACACGTGTTCCGTGTTCGCCCTCTACCAACTCTTTGCCACGCCCGAGCAACAAGCCGTACTGGCCGACCGATACCGCGCGGGAGGCATGGGCTACGGCGAGGCCAAGCAGGCGGTGTTCGAGGCGGCGATGAGTTACTTCGCCGATGCTCGTGCCCGCCGAGCCGAACTGGCCGCCAACCCGAGTCAGGTCGAGGACGTGCTGCTCGCCGGAGCGAAGCAGGCCCGCGCGAAAGGCCAGATGGTGCTGCAACGAGTCCGCGACGCCTGTGGATTGGGACCGCGAAGAGTCTGAACGACCCGGCCAGCGCAGCGAGGAAAATCGGCATGACAGACGATCACAGCGATGATGAGCGAACCGCCCCGCTGGCGAACGCCAAGAGTTGGCTGATTGTCTTCGCGATCTCCATCGGAGTTTTCGCGCTGACATTCAGTCCCCTGTTCGCGATGACGTTGCCGTATCTGCGTGCGGGCTGGCCAGCCTTTCAAACGGGGTGCTGGCTGCGCAAAGCGGACCCGTGGCCAGCGCGAGGCCGGGTTGGTTTCTATTTCCATCTGGCGATGGCGGGCTTCCGCGCCGCCGTGGCCGGAGTCTTCTCGCTCGTGTTGATGGTGGTGATCGAACAGAATCTGCAACGCCAAGCAGACCTCAACCAAGTCATGATCGCGCTGTGCGTCATCATGGCGGGTACCGGCCTGTCGTTCTCATTCGGCTGGTGGGGATCGGCGATCGCGTTGAGGAATCGCGTCCGAATCTTCGTCATCTCGGATCTGAAGCACTTCTGCCACGGCGACTTCTTTCAAATCGTTCGGCTTCCAATGCACAAGTATCTGGTGAATCCCGCAAATTACGTGATGGCGGTGGCCATCGCGATTCCAATGCTCGCGCTCTGGATCGTCGCGCTGCTGCTCGCGATGCCGAAACCTGATGAGCGAGATCCACCGGAAGTGGTTGCCGTGTTGCTGATTTTGCTACTTCCCGTACTGTGCCTTTTCATCATCGCGCTGCTGATCTTCCTTTCCGGGCGGATGATCGCCCGGACGCCCCTCGAATGCTGGGGGGCTGCTCCGCCCGTTGAACCGTCCGACGACAGGCACAACTGGTATCGGAGATTGGAGTGAGACGCGGCGTACGCTGGCCAATGGCCTTGGCGTCAAACCCAGGGCCAGCGCCGTTTTTCAAATGGGGGGTGCCACGGTCACGGAGCTTCGACGTGGCCGTGCGAGGACGT
>JAYUFF010000961.1:0-3592 GCA_043738825.1 Schlesneria sp. | reverse complement strand
AGCGAAGACACGGCCACGCAAAGCCGTGACCGTGGCACCCAAAGTCGTCGCTTCGATCAAGATGCGGCAAATGCAATTTCCGGATAGCTTCTTATAGTCTTGGCGTCGTCCTCTACGAGCTGCTGACGGGAGAACGCCCGTTCCACGGCAACCGCCGACTACTCCTGTTGCAGGTGCTGGAGGACGATCCGCGCCCGCCGCGAGCCGTGAAGCCGAACCTGCCTCGCGACCTAGAGGTCATCTGTCTGAAGGCGATGAGCAAAGCCCCCTCGCGGCGCTATCAGTCGGCTCGGGACATGGCCGACGATTTGCGAAGGTACTCACAGGGCCAGCCAATCCTCGCTCGACCGATGGGTTACAGCGAGCGAATGCTGCGCCGGTGCCGCCGGTATCCGTTGGCGGTCAGCGTGCTCGTGGCCGTGATCGTCGGGTCGGTCGCCGGGATGTCGTATCTGTCGAGCCTGTCGGAGTTCTTCGTCCGGCAAACGGCCCTCGAAAGCGCCCGCCTCGAAACGAAGATGCTCGATGAAGTCTGGCGGTTCTATAGCGACGAGATTTCGGACATTGACCCGAAGATCAGCGGTGTCGCCATTACCGAAAACTACCGGAACGTACACCCAGCCCTGCCGTTGCCGGCAACGTTTGCGATCGACTTGGGCGAGCGAATCAGCCGCCGCAATCCCGGCATGGAGGTGCGTGTGTTCAGCCGCTATCCGTGGCCCTCTCGCAAGGACGGCGGGCCGCAGGACGAGTTTGATCGGAACGCCCTGCAATGGCTGGAAACCAATGCCAAGCCGAATGACGACCCGGTGTCGGAATACTCTGAATTTGTCGCGGACGACGGCCGCCGAAAGCTCCTCTATTACAGTGCCCGCCACATGGAGAAGAGTTGCATCGGGTGCCACAACCATCCCGACAGTCGCAGCCCCAAGAAGGACTGGAAGGAGGGAGACGTGGTGGGAGTCCTCAAAATTGTCCGGCCTCTTGACCGCGAGATCGACAACACCCAAGCGGGCCTGCGCGGGGCCTTCCTGATCATGGGGACGATCTCGTCGCTGTTGCTCATCATCAGCGCCGCTGTGATGGTCGTCACTCAACGCAGGCGAAAGGCGGCCTCCGGATGACCGCAGACGACATCCATGACGATCACCCCCGGTCCGGCGGATCGACATCGCGCAGCCTGCTGGCTGACGCCAGGCTCGCGGTCCCGGCGGCTTGGGAGCGACTCGTGCGACTGTACGCGCCGTTGGTGTCGTCGTGGTGCCGGCGCTGGGGTGTCGTGGAGCAAGACATCGTGGATTTACTGCAAGAGGTCTTCCTGTCTGTGGCTGGCAATCTGGATCGTTTCCGGAAAGAACGACCCGTGGATACCTTTCGAGGATGGCTCTACACCATCACGCGAAACAAAGTCCGCGATCACCGCCGCCGTCGCGCGACTGAGCCAACTGCAGCGGGAGGCTCCGAGGCCCAGCTCAAGCTGCAGCAGATTCTTGACCCGAATGCGAACAGCGAACCACCCGAGATCACGGATGATGGAATTCTCGACGAAATGCTGCGAAAGGCATTGGAGTCCATCCGAGGCGAGTTCCACGAACGGACTTGGCAGGCATTCTGGGGAGTCGTCGTCGTCGGTCGCACGGCCAGTGACGTGGCCGCCGATTTGGAAATGACTCCCGGTTCGGTTCGCGTCGCCAAGTCGCGCGTGTTGCTGCGGCTGCGGCGTGAGTTGGGAGACGCCTCAGAATAGCTGTGCTTGGTCCGGCGGAGTGTCAGCATCCGAGTTTCCCTGACTCGCACTGAGGAGCATCAGGATCGCGACCGATGGCACCAGCGAGCCGATCTTCGGTCGGGTGCGGGGCCACGTCTGAGCCAGTGGCCAACCAAAGTCGGCGAGGTGTGGTCACTCATCTTCGTGGTCGCCACCAGATGAAGTGCGTCGCGATCTGAGAGGCTGTCCGAGAACTGGACGTGCCGCAACAGGTGTCGAAGTCTTGGCTGGAGTGCCACGGTCACGGCTTGGCGTGGCCGTGGCTGCGCGACAACCACAACACGGCCACGCACAGCCGTGACCGTGGCACCCCGAAAACAAGCCATTTCTTTTCGGAGAGCCTCTGAGACGCCGACAACGACTACAACACTTTTTCAATCGTCTCGCGCAGGACGGTTCCCGACTTTTGGAGCGCCATCTTTTCCTTGGGCCACAGATCGACCTCGATGACTCCCAGCACACCCTTGCGGCCGATGACTGTCGGGACCGAGATGGCGACATCGCGCAGGCCGTAGGCACCGGTTTGCAGCGAACTCACCGGCAGGATGCGTCGTTGATCGAGAGCGATCGTGTGGACAACATCGGCGATGGAGACACCGACCGCGAAGCCGGCTCCGCCCTTCTTCTTGATGACTTCGGCACCGCTGCCGCGAGTTTTCTTCTCAATGTCGGCGATGAGTTGCGAGTTCACACCCGGATATTTTTCGAGCGGCATTCCGGCAATCTGAGCCGCCGACCAGATCGGCACCATGCTGTCACCGTGCTCGCCGTAGATCGTGACCTCGACCTGAGTCGCCGGCACATCCAAGCGTTGAGCCAGCAAGCTCCGCAACCTCGTCGTATCCAGCACCGTGCCGAGGCCGATCACCTGCGACGCGGGCAGCCCGAGTTCCTTGATCGCCAGATACGTGAGCACATCGACCGGGTTTGAGACCACAAACACAATCGCATCTTTGCGCAGGCCGCCCGACTTGAGTTCGCTCAGGATGCCTCGGAACAAAGTCACGTTGCGACCGATCAGATCGAGACGGCTCTCCTCCGGCTTGCGTCGCAGTCCCGCCGTGATGACCACGACATCGCTGTCCGACACAGACTTCATGTCGCCCGAAGTGATCTTCTGGTCGGAGAGCAGGCTCGCCCCGTGCAGCAGGTCAAGAGCCTGCCCCTCACACGCTTCCTGGTTCAAATCGACCAGATGAATGTGCCGCACGATCCGCCCGGTCTGCAATGCAAACCCGGCACACGATCCCACCAAACCACCACCGCCAATGATGCTGACTTTCATGACTGCCTCTCGTCGTCTTTTGTAGGGTGGGTACTGCCCACCGAGTTAGTCTTGTATTGCGTCCGAAGACGGTGGGCAGTGCCCACCCTACTGAGGAGTTCTCACTTGCTCATCGCTGCGACGACCTGTTCCGTGATGAGCCTCACCAGCGTTTCCATGTCCGGTTCGGAGGCCGAAGCGTTTTTGACGCCACTGATGATCGGAGCGGCTCCGGTGATCGCATTGCCTCCACTCGCAGCGGCCTTCTGTCGTTCGAGGTAGCCCGCGTAGACCGGGGCTGGTTCAAATGCCTTCGACTGCGGCATGTTCTCTTTGTAGCCATCGCGGAAAGCCGTGTTGCTGCACAGGTCGCAGTTCTCGACGTGGAAGCGAGGATCGTCGAAACCGAGTTTCTTCTTCAGGTCGAGCAGTTCGACCGACTCACGCTCGTCGAGGTAACTCACACGGCCGAGTTGCTTCGACAAGAGCAGGATGCGGCAGTAGGCGTCGAGGATCTCCGTCTTCCAGTACGCCTCTTCGATCGTCTTGCCGAACGTCAC
>JAYUFF010000960.1:0-3592 GCA_043738825.1 Schlesneria sp. | reverse complement strand
TCCCCTCGCCCCTTCGGGGAGAGGGGCCGGGGGTGAGGGGTGATTCCAGAATCAAGCCGCAATCACATTCGCCCCTCACCCTAATCCTCTCCCCAAAGGGGGCGAGGGGACAAAACAAATACACCAACTGATCTCACCGCCATGACCACCGACACCGCCATCGAACTCTGTCGCTCGGCTGCGTTGCTCGCGCTGATGGTGTGCGGGCCGGCACTGCTCGTCGCGATGGCCGTTGGTTTGGTGATCGGCCTCGTGCAGGCGCTGACTCAGTTGCAGGACCAATCGCTGACGTTCGTCCCCAAGTTGATCGCGTTGACGTTCGTGATCCTGTTGCTGCTCCCGTGGGGCCTGGGCCTGCTGACCGAATACGCCACCGACCTGATTCGCCGGATACCGGACACGATCTGACTCGGAGGATTCACCACGGAACACACGGAAATGCACGGAAGGGGAGACCGAAGTCCGGCCGTCAGCGCGCGGCTGTCTTGTCCCCTCTCCTCCGGCTCTGCGGGGGAGAGGGTTAGGGTGAGGGGGCCGTCGGTGGAATGGCACTAACTTTAGATTCGTAGCCACGCTCGCCAGAGCGTGGGGATTGCACCGTTACCGCAAAATCCCACGGTCTGGCGACCGTGGCTACCTAAACTTAGTGCCATTCGGCCGTCGGTGGATTCGACTCCCCATCGCCAAACCTCGCCAAATCCTCACTCCCCTACTACACCGAAATCCCCCCTCACCCTAACCCTCTCCCCCCGAAGCGGGCGGGAGAGGGGACCGGAAAGATGAGGCCACGCTTGCCTCAAGCCAGTCACGACATGGACGCACTCTTCCAACAACTGTTCGACGATCCGTGGGGCCGGCTGCTGCTGAGGCATGCGGCGGGCGAGGGACTGGCGCGCGCGGGGCTGTTCGTGTTTGTAGCCGCTCGGTTGGCGGGATTGCTCTGCGTGGGATTGTTTCTCGGACGAACGCTGCTGACGTGGCAGGTTCGCATCGGACTGATCGTGTTGCTCACGCTGGTCATCGCACCGACGCTGCCGCTCGCGAACGAGACAATGAACCAAGTGCAGCTCGTCGGACACGAACGCGATTCTGCGGCGAAGGCTTCGTTCAACGCAGCGAACTCCGTGTTGCAAGTGATGGCCTCACCGATCGACTTCGTCATGGCAGTGTTATGCGAGATCGGTCTCGGTGCGGTGTTGGGCTTGGGAGTGGCGGTCGTTCTGTCGGGCTTGAAGCTCGGTGGCGAGTGGCTCGACCGGCACAGCGGTCTCGGAATGGGGAGCGTCCTCAATCCCGAGTTGCTTTCGGAAGGCTCCGCTTCCGCCGAGATGCTGCTGTTGTTCGGCATCGCCACGATCTTGTTGATGGAACCGGGCGGCGGGCATCTGTTGTTCGCCAGAACCATCCTCGAATCATTCCATTCGCTGCCGGTGGGCGTGTCGAGCCTCTCCCCCTCGCTGATCGACTTACTCGGTTCCCTGATGCGGCAGTCGCTGATTCTCGGCCTGCGCGTGGCGATGCCGTTGGTGGTGGCGATGTCACTGATCGACATGACGCTCGGCTTCGCCAACCGTTCGTCCCGCTGGTCACTGCTGCCAGCGGCGTATGCGGCCCGAACCGCCGCCGCCCTGCTGATCCTCGCCGCCACCTGGCCCGGCATCGCTGACGCCATCACGACCACCGTGCTCGATTCGCTACGCCTCACCCACGAAGGACTGCTCGCCGGAGAGTAGTCTCGACCAAAGTAGCCATCATCGCTCCGCGTGATGAGCCTTTCATCATTGGACGCCTGATCCCAAAAGGCTCATCACGCGGAGCGATGATGGCTACTTTGAAGACAACGCTCAAACGGGACTCGTTCACAACGAATTTTGGTAACGAAGCAAACTGCGCGATGAGCGATGTGATCCCCCCCACTAACCGCTGATACCTTCTCCCCATGTCCGACGACTTTGGCGACCGAACGCAGAAACCAACCGAGCGACGGCGGCGGGAGGCCCGTGCGCGCGGTGAGGTCGCTCGCAGCGCGGACCTCGTCGCAGCGAGCGTACTTCTCGCGACAATGGCCGCGCTGTGGTGGCTTGGTCCGCAGTTGGCCGATGTGCTGGCGAGAGCGATGCGCGACGGCTTGATGTCGGCTTCGAGGTTGCCAGTCACGGCCGAGTCCGTCGCGCAAACGACGACACTGCTGGCCACGCGGTTGGCGGTGGGAGTCGTCCCGCTGTTGCTGATCGCCCTCGCAGCGGCAGCGGTTGGCAGTCTTGTGCAGACCGGATTTCTGTGGACGCCCACCGCGCTGATGCCGAAGTTCGAGCGACTCGACCTCGCGAAGGGACTCGGCCGTTGGGTGTCATTGAATTCGTGGGTCGCGCTCGGCGCGGGACTCGTCAAGCTGATGGTCCTGATCGCGGTCTTGATCGCCTTCGTCCGCGTGAGGCTTCCGTCGGCGGGGCCGCTCACGCAGGGTGAGCCAGCCGAACTGCTCGGCTTCGCGGCGCGAACGATCGTCGAACTCGGACTGCTGCTCGCGCTGTCGCTGTTCGTGCTGTCGCTGCTCGACTACGGCTGGCAATTCTGGCGGCACGAGCAGAGTCTGATGATGACCGTCGAAGAACTGCGGCGTGAGCAGCACGAAGACTCGATTGATCCGCGAATGAAACGGACACGTAGCGATCTCGCCACCGAAGCCGTCTCGCCCGTGATCGGCCCTCGCTAATCCACTGTCCGCCTCTCTTCATCTTTCTGCCCCTCTCTTTCTGTCTCCCTCTTCCGGCAGGGACAAGAAAGTAGACAGAAAGAGAGAGGCAGAAAGTTCGCTGTGCGAAGCGTCGAGGGAGGACGGGCAAGAGTGCCCATCCTACAAATTTTCTTTCCGCTTCCGCTCGTTACAGAATCCCCTCACCCCAATCGTCGTCGGGCTCTTCAGCGGGAGGAGTCACGGGTTTTGCTGGCGGAGGCGCGGGCGATGCCACGGGTGGTGGTTGCTGTTGTGGTGAAGCGATGGCCGTTGGAGCCACGGCAGTTTCTGGACGTACCTCCTCGCTCTTCTTCGGCGGTTCGTTGTACGACCGGCGTGCGTTCGGTCGTTCGGGAGGGAGCGACGACGGATGCGGCAACAGCACCGGCATGTCATCGATCCCGAACTCGGCTGAACGGACATCGCGCTCGTTGAGCGGCTGGTACGGGCGCGGTGCCACGATCTTTTCGGTGACGATGGCCATGAACGTGCCACCCTCGCGGCAGTCGCACAGCAACGTCGTCATGTCGCCGGGCAGCTTCCGTTCTTTGCCGCAGGCCGGACATTTCCAAGTCCGTCTCACGTCAAGCTTCTGTTTGTGGCCGGGGCCTTTCATGGTCGTTGTATCCGTGTGAATGCTGATGGTTGTTGAATGTCTTCTGTTCCTTCCTCGCCCCAAAGGGACGTGGCGGATGCTGCCAGCATCCGAACCGACGCTAGCAGCGTCGGCCACGACATCGGCTGTCGCTCCGATCCTTACTTGCCCCACATCCCGGCGGTTTCTTTGATCATCCCCTCCAAACCGTAGTCCGCCAGCTCATTGGCAAACGTGGGGACGATGCCGACGGGGGCGAG
>JAYUFF010000959.1:0-3594 GCA_043738825.1 Schlesneria sp. | reverse complement strand
TAGGGCCGGTTCCACCGGCCGATGTTTCGTTGCAACATCACAATTCGGCCGGTGGAACCGGCCCTACTTGGTCCGCGTGAAACTCTGCGAGGCCAGGCCGAACAGCGCTCCCTCCAACAAGTGTCGTTCGACGAACGCCGCGATGGCCTCCAGCGGTGTGTACTGAAGCAGGATGTAGTCGCCCGGCTGGATCACGATTCGCTCGGAGAGATCCGTGCGTGCGCGATACAGGTCCACCTTGATCGGCACCTCGCCGCCATCAGGCAGCTTGCGCAACACGATCACGGTACTGGGGCTGATCGACACGTCGTTGTTCAGGGCCGAGACGCCTCCCACGGTGCGGGCCGCACCCGCGTTGCCTCGCGAAGTGGCGAGCGACAGCGCTTGCAGGATGTCCAGATCGTAGTCGCGTGGCAGCGTGAACTGGCCGCCACCGAGCAGGCCGCCCGTGAAGAAGACCTCCGTATCGCGCGACTCGATGAACACGATGTCGCCGTCTTGCAGGATGATGTCTTCCTCGCGAATGTCGGCCGTTTCGCCGGGGCCCAGCCGAATCGGGACGCGAATCACATGACGGCCATCCAGGCCCAAGTCGTTCGCGTCGCTGTGCCCCGTTGAAATCGGTTGCCCCTGCGCGGCGGGCCGTGCCGGGATCGAGGTGCTCGCGTTTCCTGGAGGCGGTGCCCATTGCGGTGCCCATTGTGGAGCAGGAATACCTGACGGGGCACCGGGAACGGAGCCGAGTCCGGGAGACATCGAAGCGGCCACGAACGGCTGCATGCCGGAGGCCGATTGGTCCCGCATCGGTCGCTGCGGAACAGTCTGCAGGCCGGGAGCCGTCTGCATTTGCCGAGCACCGTCGAACTGAGGTTCGCCGTACACCGGACCAGACTGGATTGGCGATGGCGAAGTCATCGTCTGCGGCAGCGGACTTGGAGCGGCTGGCATTCTGAGCGGCGTGGGCTGCGCTGACCAAGCGTCGTTGTTGGTGAGTTGAATCGCTCGCGTCTGAGCTGCCGGATCGGACCACGGTTGCGGCGCTGCTGCACCCGGCGTTCCTCGCGCCGCGAACGGACTGCCGTAGCGATTCGAGGGGAGGGCTTCATTCCATGCGGCCACGGGGACGATGCCGGACGAACCGGCAGCGTTGTACGAGTTGCCAGGCAGAGGGAGTGCTCGCGTCGAGTCACCCGGCCCACCGCCGTGACCAGTCCAGTGGGCTTGATCGACAGTTCGGTGGGGGGCCGCCTCGTAATAGGCATTCACAACGGACGAGTCCGCGGGGGCGAGTCGCAGCGGTTCGTGCAGCGATCCGGCTGAGATGTCGCCTCGCGCCGGGTCGCCACTCTGAACGGAGCGTTCGAGTGGATTCGAGTGCCAGTAACGCGGTTCATCATTCGGGGCTTGGCCGCGCATCACGGGACTGCCTGCTTTGGCTCCCGGCCTCAACAGCAGAGACGGATCGAGATCGGTGGGCCATTGCTGATCGAGCGTCCCGCCCTGGCGCTGGCCTCGATTGCGGATGATGTAGACGGCGTTCTCGGCATCCAAACCGGGCAGGCCATCGGTGGCCGTGAGGGCATTCAACACGTCGTTGTTGTAGGCCGGCAGGCTGACCACCTTGCCGGTCCCGCGTTTGACCATACCGAGGTTCACCATGCCGATCATCGCGTTCGCAATCGGCTCGTTGCGCGAGTCCTGCCGGATCACCAGCACCCGGTATTGACGGGGCCGTTGCAGGCTGACCTGCACGCGGAAATTTTCGGGATGAATCAACTCGCGCGGTGTCAGGTACGCCTGCTTCACCCGCTCTTCGGCCTGCGCGACGGTCAGGCCACGCAGATTGATCGAGCCGACTTGAGGCAGCGAGATCGTGCCGTCCTCGCGCACCGGAAACGGCAAACCGAATGACGGCGGGCCTTCGTTGTTAATCGGGAAGAAGACGGGCGGCGGATCGCTCGACCTGCCCACGATGCCTTCGATATAGATGGCCAGCACATCGCCCGAGTCAACGCGGTGTGCCGAGGGCGGAGTCTGCCGGAGCAGCGAGAGGTCGATCGTCCGCTTGCCATTTCGATCGCCGAGCTTCAGTTCCGTCGGCAGGTAGCGCGCGGGAACGCCTTCGACCGGATGAAACGCGGCACAGCCCGTCAGCCAAAAGCTGAACAGGCACAGACCGGCGAACAGTCCTCGTCCAGATGAGCCTTGCATTGCGACTCCGTTCTTCGTCCGCGCACGTTGACCGAGAATCGGCCTCATCACGACGTGTTCGTCCCTAAGACGTGGCGTTGTATGCGAGGTCGCGGTTCGCCGCGAAGCGGATTTTGCGGAGAGGCAAATCGTCAACCAGGATGGCTCGATCGCCGCAACTCTTCAGATGCGATGGAGTTTGCAGCGAGTCAGCGTCCCCGAACGCGACCTCTCGCCACACGCGGCCTTGCCAAAGATAATGAGGACTTGCGGCGCGATTCGGCAGGAAATGCAGGGGCAACGAGAATTATTCGCGACCGCACACGAACACGAACCCGCAGCGTCAGCGAGGTCGTCGTCGCTGTTCGCCCTCGCTGACGCTGCGGGTTCGTGTGCGGCGATCTCATCCATTCGGAGGCCATGCGCAATCCGGCTCAACGCGAATTCCAGGGGCTGCCCGGTTGAACGTTCGCGAAGTTGCCGTCGGTTGCCACGGTGAGTTCGTCGGTCATCACATCGCCCGGTGTCATTGAGTGGCCGCACGTCCAGACATCAATGCGGTTGAACCGCGACACGCCTCCCTGCATGCCTCGCTCCAACCCGGCCTGATACCCGGCGTACCAGTCCTCGACATGAGGCCGACCGGCACACGAGCGGTAATACGCCGACCAGTACTTCGAGGGAGGAACGCTCGGCGGTTGCGGAGCACGGTTCTCGGCGAGATCGACGTAGGCCCGCTCGAACCCGGCCGCGAAGTGGCAGGAGGCGGGGTACGGACTTTGGTAGTCGTACTCATCGAGGTCTCGCCAGGCACAGTGCAACGCTGTCTGGTGAGTCACACAGTCATCGCAACACTGCTTGTAGTGGCAGAGGTACGGCATCCAGGGAGGCACGCAATCGTTGCAGCCTCTCCGGCAGAAGCCTCTCGGCCCGCAGTCACCCGCCGAACCGCAAGCCCCGCCGCCACCCAGTCCGCAGGGGGACATCGCACAGCCCGAGGCCAGCGCGCACGCGCCGACAACCGCCAACAGCATCATCCGTGACATGCCAGATCGCCTTCAAAAACAGCGACACGCGAAGTCCGAGAACGCGTCCTTGTTCCTCGGCCACTCCGATCAAATCTGTTCGTATATCGGAACCGGTTTCGCGGCGGGCGACAGTTTCCCGCGTCGTACCGGTCATGCCGAACGCTCCATGCGCAGGCGTTCTGCTGATTGAAGCGGCGCGAAAATGGAACGAGGGCAGAATCTGCCTCAAGTCGCTGAACTGTGGCGACTCGGTTGCACCCAAGACATCACGCGGTCGTCGATGAGAAATTCTTGGTGAGCCGGGCGGCGTCAGCGGCTTTGCACAAAAAATGTAGGGTGGGCACTGCCCACCACAAACGATGGTGGAATGGTGGGC
>JAYUFF010000958.1:0-3601 GCA_043738825.1 Schlesneria sp. | reverse complement strand
AAACCGCAAACCAAAGTGGTGGGCACAGCCCACCCTACGATTTGGTGGGCAAAGCCGACTCGATCAGAGGCGTTCCCACAACGCGACGAATCTGTCACGGCTCTTCCCGGTTTCAAAGTAGGGTGGGACCAGCTCGCTTCGAGCGTCGGCCCACCCTGAAAAACTTTCGAGAATTGATGGTGGGCCGGCGCGGCGAAGCGCCGCTGGTCTCACCCGACATTTGGTGCAACTTCAAACGGGACGGAGCCGCGACGAACCTGTCCGCACGCTTTCTTGTTGCCGGCGTGCCAGTACATAATCTCAGTCCGTTCAACTCTTTCGTCAGTTCCCGGCCGATTCAGGAGTGCTTCCATGTCATCTCGTCGAAAACACGGCGGTGTCTGCGGGCTGGTTTTGTTCACACTGTTCGCAACGGATGCGGTGGTCGTACCCGCGTCGGCTCAAGAGCTGCTCGGTGCGAAAGAGGCGATGCAGCAGGTGCGGGGACAAGCGGAGAAAGAGGCTCCGGCCAAGGACTCGTCGAAACTGAGAAAGACCATTCACGAACTGCCCAAGAAATTGGAAGCGCTGGCTCCAGCCGAGGCCGCCGCGACTTGGCTGGCGGTGTACGACGAATGGCTGGCGGAATCGAAGGACGCTCGGGCGGGGCATCACGAACTGCCGTTCAGCGAACTCTTCAACGTTCTGCCGGCCCCCGCAGCCTGGCCGGAGTTGGTCCGTTTGATTGAGGCACGTCCCGTCGAGGGAAACAACGAGGCTCAGATCCGATCGCTCGCGCTGCGGATGCTGGGGCATCGGCTGACGAACCGAACGGAATTGCTGAAGCAGGATGTGGAGCGCGCACTGAAGCTGGTCGAGACCCCCAAGAAGGCCGAAAACAAAGGGGGGTTGGGAGCACTCATTGGAAGAGTCTTCCGGGGTTCTGATCGCCAGGACTATTGGAAGCAGAATCTGCAGCACCAACTCGCGATTGTGAAAGAGGAGTTCGATCCCCTGTCGGCGATCGAGCAATTTCGCAAGGAGTTGGAATCTCAGGACTCGGACAAGTCCGGCTATGTCGCGGTGCCGGACCTGGTCAGCCTGATCGGGCGTGAGGCGGCGATTCCCCTGCTGGAGAAAGCGCTGCGGCTCAAGAACGTCTCGCTTCGATTCAGCTCCCACAGCCATTTCAATCGGCCGGAAAACGAGACCGTCAAGTTGGCTCGTGAATTGGCTCGGCAACTCTTGAAAGAGCTGACGCAGCCGCACTGGGAATTGTGCCACTCGATCGATGCCATCGACTTGTTTGAGGCGTTCGCCGCGATGCCCAAGCCCGCCGAATCTCGCTTCCGATTCAGACAGGACGACGAAGGGGCCTCCACATGGTACGTCGTGGGATTGATCGTTCACGATCGCCCCAAGGACGTGCTCAAATTCATGACCGAGTCTCGGGACGAGAATGCCGACGCTCGGCAGGATTCGTTCGCGAGATACCTCAGCCATTCCATCCTGCCGCAATTGGAGCGTGCCGGTCACTCACAGAAGGTCCGAGCGTTTCTGGTCGAGGCGTTGAAGACTCAGCCCGAGCTGCCGCTGTGGGACATCTTCGTCGAATTGTCGGCACGGCTCGGCCAGAACCAGCAGATGCTCACGATGGTGGACGAGGCACTGGCCAACGAAAAACTCTCGCCGACGACACGCCGCAACATCGAACGGGTTCGCGCCGACGCACTGCTGTCGGCAGACCGTGTTGATGAGGGAGTCGCTCAATCGCTCACGCTGCTCGCGGCAGAGGCAGGGGGCGGTGACGACCGTCAGCAGGGACGATCGCGTTTGGAGTTGGCATTGCGTGTGGCCGAAATCGGTCGCTTGATGGAACGCGACGAGTGGCTGCGTCAGGGGACGGACATCGCCGAGAAACTCTTGTCCGATCAGCCTCAAGACGGAAGCGGTGACATCGGCGAGTTGGTTGGTCTGCTGATCGAAGTCGGCCAATTGGCTCGCGCCGAGCGACTGATCATCGGCGCTCTGGCCAAGCAAACCGCGAACGAAGAAGAGGAGAACGAGCGTCACAGGTTTCTCGGCAGGAGTGGCTATGGCAATGGCTCACCGCTGGAGCATCTACTGCGGGTCTATCACAAAGCCGGTCGCGCTGCGGATGTGATCACGCTGTTGGAGGAAGCTCCCTGGTGGAGCCAGACCGATGTCAGCCAAATGCTGGTGGTGGACCACTCGCTTCACGCCGGGCACGGCGAACGACCGACGGTTCCCGTGCCATTGATCGCCGCCAGATCGCTCGCGGCCGTCGGTCGCAAGGACGAGGCTCGCAAAATCGCCACCGCGATGGTTCTCAAGTGGCCGAGCTTCGATCCCGGTTGGCAGTTGGCGCTGGAATTGACCGGTGACGAGTTCATGCCTCTGGCCGAACAGGCATTCGCCCTCGATCGGTTTGAAGAGCGACCGTTGATCTGGCAGGCGAGGTTTCAACTGGACCGAGGCAATGTTGCGAAGGCGGAAGAACTGGCGCGGCAGGCGATCGCGATTGATCCCTCGGACGGCGAACAGGGACGCGGCGACCGCATGCGCGTGTATGCCGTCCTCGCGGAAGTCCTCACCAAGCAGGGGGACGCCAAGACGGCCACGATCTACGAAGGCGCGGTCAAGGCGATCCGTCTGGCCGAGCAAGCCGATCAGTTTTATCACGCCGGACTGCTGGGTCGCGGCATCCGCATGTACCGAGCCAGCCTCACGCACTTCGCGGATGCGTATTGCGTTCAGTCGCGGTTGGCCGTGCAGCTTGCTCAAGCAGGCGACCTGGAAGCAGCGTCGCAGCACTATCAGCGAGCGTTCGAGTTGATGCCCGACAGTTTCGGGCGCGTCGAGAGTCACTGCTTCGGTTGCGAAGGGGTGTTTCAGGGACAGGTCGCCGAAAAAATTGCCGAGCGCGTTTTCTTGAAGCTCGTCGCCGATCAGCCGAACAACCCGCGAGTCCACTATTTGCTCGGCTATCTGCGCGAGTCCGAGTCCCGCGAGACCGACGCCGTGAAATCGTACCGCGAGGCCGTGCGGCTCGATCCGGATTACCTCAACGCTTGGGAGAAACTGTTGAGTTCCGGCAACACGACCCTGACGCCCAAAGAACGCGACGAAGCGACGTTTCAATTGCTGCGTCTCGACCCGTCGAGTCGTCACGCGCGGGCTGACGGTTCCAAGATTCAAGATCTGGCTCACCTGTGGACGGTGCTGCATGACAACGCTCGCCGCGTGCCGACGATCGCGCCGTCATCGCTGTTTGAATTGAAGGCCGCCAAACAAGAACGTGCCGCCGCCGAAAAGCTCCAAGCTGAATCGGGCTTGGACCTGGAACAGTTCGACCAGCAATCGGATCGCGGTGTCGAACTCTCGTCGCACAACATTCTCAGCGCGATTGCGGCCGTCATTCAATCTGCCGAACGCTAGCCCGGATGACTCACGACTGCACACTAACCCGCAGCGTCAGCGAGGGCGTCGTGACGGTTCGCCCTACTGACGCTGCGGGTGAATGGCACTCACTTTAGGTAGCCACGGTCGCCAGACCGTGGGATTTTGCGGTAACGGTGCGATCCCCACGCTCTGGCGAGCG
>JAYUFF010000957.1:0-3604 GCA_043738825.1 Schlesneria sp. | reverse complement strand
GAGTGGGAACTGTCGATGTCGGCCGTTCTCAGTCAGGACGGGACTTCGATCTGGATCATGGCGTGGCTGGATGAGCTTCCGAAATCGGCGGCCGATGTTCCGCGGACTGCTTTGCTGCGCCTGCTGTCGGACAACGACAAGCTCGGCAAAGGGAAGTTCTTCGCGTACATCGCGGCCAATCGCCGGTTCGTGCTGCAGCGAGTCATGCCGAACGAAAACATCTCAGCCGCCGCGTTCCGAGCGGCTCTCGATGATCTCGGCCAATCGGTGGTCTCGACTCACGCCCACTGGTCGGTTGCCAACTGGTCCTCCACCATCAGTGAAGAACCTGCTGCAACCGCCAAGACCGGCGCGCCAGTGAAGGGGAGCGCTCCACAAACTCCGGCGACGGCCCCGAGTACCGCAGCTCGACCCTCGGCAACCGGGACAACTCTCCCGCGAGCATCACAGTCGGCCGTCAACGATTCCAAGTTCAACACGTCCACCAAGAAATGATTTCGTCCGGAAGAAAAAAATTACTCGGGCGTAGGATGGGCACTCCTGCCCGTCCTGATTGAAAAACAAAGGCCGGACGGGCAGGAGTGCCCATCCTACGGACCTCGGCGATCAGACGACAAAGAACAGAAAAGCCCGCAGTCGATCGACTGCGGGCTTTTCTGTTGTTGTTTCAGTGTGTGAATCGTCCCTGTCAATGAGTTCAGTCACCGAACCGCCTCGCGGTGACCGGCCCTCACTTGGGAGTGTTCAGATACCCGCGTTCCTGGTCCTTACGAACCATTTCATCGAGCACAATGGGGTGCCAGTTTTCATCGCGATCCTGCGCGGGGGCGTAATGCCGACGAGCCCAAGTTCTCATTCGCATCTCTTCGACGGGGTCCACATCAAACGTGCTTTCCTGTTCCAACATTGCGAACGCCTTCACGATTCCTCCTCCACCGCATCACGGTACCGAGCCGACTTTTGAAAGAACCTCGAGGACTGGCCGGGCTGGCTGGTCCACGCCCACGATGCTAACTCGGCAGACATCTTTCGCAAGGCAAAAGCTGCGCGGCTGCCATTTTTTCGGGAAAATGCGGGGCACAATCAGGAAAAATGGCTTGACCTTGGCGATTGGTGAACCTTGGCCGGTGAGACTGTGGGACTCGGGCAGCAGCGTGAACATGGTTTCCGGTCGCATCGAAGCCTGACGCGCAAGTGAAGGAGCAGGTTGAGAACGCCTTCGCTCGCGCGTCAGGTTTCGATCGGCAGATCGTTTTCGCGTTGCGGACCCGCATCATCACCAGGGCGTTTCCATCATGTTGACGATCCGCCGGGCGAGTTGGTCGATGGAATCCTGCGTTCCCGTGGCGAGCGACTGCCCGACCTCGGGAGCGAACTCCGTCTGAGATGTCAACGGGATGGCCGAGGGAGAGAGGGGAACCTCCTGCACCGCGAGCACCTCACCGGTTCGCAGGTTCTCCCACTTGGTGACGATCATCAGCGAGAGTTGCAGCTCGCGCGGATCATCGTTCTTGTTCTCACCGAGGACATCCTTGCGAGCCTGCACGATGCGGCCCGTCAGACGGGTGTCCGCGTTCAGACCTTTCGCGAGTCGATACGGCGTCCGCTTCTGAATCTCTTTCTGCACGGCCTCGGTCAGTTGGACTTCGATCCCGCGCCGGAACGTGTCGTTCTCGAAGATCGGCACGGAAACGGTTTTGACATCGGGATTGAAGCCGTTGCCGACCGTGTAGCCACAGCCGGAGATGAGCAGCAGGCTGGCGAGGCTCACTGCGTGGCTTAGCCCTCGCACCACGAGTTCCCGTGCGGCGCGAGGTTGTCGCGGCAGGAAAAGTTTCGTGGAACGAGAGGGATTGTTGAGCATGTCGAGATCACAACTTGGAGCGACCCGATGCGGCCGGTTCAACTTCTTTGGCATCCGCATCAACGGGCAATCGGCGTGGCGGCGACCAGCGGAACCAGCCGCGCTTCTTGGCCGGGTCGTTCGTTTCCGTGTCGTCGTCGCGGACTTCCATCTCCTCCGAGTTCTCATCCTTGGAAGGCTCATCGAGTTTGGGGGAACGTTTGAACGGATTGGCCAGCCAGCGCGAGGGCGATTCCTCGGCAGTCGCATCCGGCGCGTAGGGCGGTTTGGCGGGAGCGGCTTTGGCCATCGCAGGCTTGGGTTGAGACGGCGGAATCACTCGTTCCCAGAGGGGCGTCTTCTTCGGGTCTGTCGCCTGAAGCAGCACCGCGCCGCTGGCGTACTCGGGGCCGAGGGCTTCCAGTTGATCGCGAGCCTTCTGTGCGTAGGGTGAATTGGGAAAACGATCAATCACTTGATTGCAGTAGACGGTGGCCGCCCGCTTCTTCCCCTTGCGCAGCCACAACTGGACCTGCTCCCATTCGCGAGCCGCCGTGGCCTCATCAATCTGAGCGAGTTCACGCTTCAAACGATCCTTGTCGGCGATGTCCGGGTACAGTCGCAGCGTGCTCTCCTTGAGGAGCCTCGCTTCGTTCAGCGTCTTCCCTTCGTATTCCGCACCCTGATACGACATCAGCTTGACGTGCGATCCGAGCAGGAAGGCTTCTTGCAAATGGGGGCTGTTCGGGAACGTCTCACGCAGCATTTGGAAGAAGCGGTCGGCCTCGACGAAGTTCCCTTGGCGAGCGTGATGGCTGGCGACGAGCATCATTGCATCATCGGCCAGCGGCCCCGTGGGGTCGTTCATCCAGATGGCCTGCAATGCGGCGGCACCATTGCCCGCCGTGTCGAACAGCGGTTCAGACTTGTTTGTGAAGTTGGGGATAAAGATCGGCCTGCCGCTCGATTTGACCGGCTCTTCGGCGGGGAGCTTGCGTTTGGGGTCGTCATAGTTGACCTGTTGGACCTCGCCCAGTTTCGCGACCTCGGGGAAGTCGAGCCAGATGCGGCCGATCTTGAACAGGCGCTCGGAGACGACATCGAGATGCCGCGAGGAGGGATACTCCTTCAGCAAGACGGCGTACACGTCGTGAGCCTTCGCGTAGTGGTCCTGTTGATAGGCGGCTTCGGCCTGCATGAAGAGCGCGTCCTCGCGGATGTCGCTCTTCTTGTATTTTTTGGAGACTTTCTTGAAGGCCTTCTGCGCCTCGGCGAACCGCTCGTCCTTGTAGATGTCCGTCGCCGCGACGTAGTCCTCGGTGCCGGCCAGCGGTTTGAGTGAGTCCGTATCGTTGGCGTTCTCCTGATCGCGCAACCACAACAGATTTCGCAGCCGCCGTTCGGTCGGCCCCTGAACGCGCGCGATGTTGGGCGTCGAGTCCTTGAGCAACCACGACTTCTCCCACGCGGAGGCACAGCCGGAAAGAAGTGACAGCACAGACAAGAGCGCCACACCGCGCAGGGCCATTCGCCCTCGCTGACATCGCGATCGCTCGTTGTTTGAGTTGTACAGCATGGTCATCCGTGACCGAGGGTTGATGGTTGATGGTTGATGGTCAAAAGGGAGTCTTCTCTGACCCTCCACCCTCAACCTTTTCTTAACTCAGGTACTTCAACATCTTCGGCCGCTTGCCCAGGATGGACGAAATGGCGGTCGTTGTGACTTGCTTCATTTCCTTGAACTGTTGCGGCGACAGTGTC
>JAYUFF010000956.1:0-9539 GCA_043738825.1 Schlesneria sp. | reverse complement strand
CGGCCGACACGCTCGATGCGATGATCGAGAAGATGGAACTCATCCTGATCGAGATGCGCGAACTGGCCAAGTTTCACGAGGTGGTCGAACAACTCAAGGCCAACATCAAGGCGCAACAGGATCTGCTGGAAGAGACCAAACGCAAGCGCAAGGAAAACGCGATCAAGGCGCTGGAGTGAGGCTGTCGCGACAAGGGACGAGGCGACGGTGGCCGCGTTTTTTAATCGCGAAGCGATGACAGCAATTAGCTGCGGGCATAAGCCCGCAGAAGCGGACGCAGGTGCATTTGAGCCGCACAGCGGCGGCAGCAGTACGTGGCGTCGTTCCACTCATTCTGCCGCCGCTTCGCGGCTCAACGAGTGGTGGCGATCATTGTCCGTGGGCTGTCGCCCACGGCTATTTGCTGTCGTCGCTTTGCGACTCAGGAATGCCTCCGTGGCGGTTCCGCTGTCGTGAACGGACAAGTGACCTATCGAGAAGCAAACTTCATCGCGACGCCGCCCCCGACCGAGGATATACTGTTCGCCGTTCCATTCAGTCCGTTTGGAGACTGTTCCATGACGATTCGCTTTTTTCGTTTCGGTTGGCTCCCGCCGCTCATCGCTGTCGCCGTCTTGGCCGTTGCCGGACAGACGGTCTCGTCGCAGAACCCTCCCGCCACGGGAGTCGCCCCGGCTGCCGAGGCTCCCGTACCGCTGGCGTCGTCGCAGGAGGCGATCCGCGCGCGATACCTGCGGTTCGAGAACACGCTGCAACAACTCTCCGAGTACCTGCGCAAGTCCGATCCGCAGCGGGCCGACCTGCTGGTCCGCACCATCGGCAAGAGCAAGGAGGGTCGCATCCCGGACCAGCTCCTGGCGCTGACCGATCTGCTCAAGAAGGATCAGCTCGGCGATGCCATCGAGCGCGAGGAAGAGGTCATCAAGCAGATGCAGGTGATGCTCGACCTGTTGATGAGCGAAGACCGCAAGGACGAGATCGAGAAAGAGAAGGCCCGCATCAAGGATCTCATCAAGGAAGTGGACAAGCTGATCGGCAAGCAGACTGATGCGCGGGCGGAGACCGAGCGGGGCGGAGAACCCAACGATCTGCAGAAGCAACAGAAACAAGTGGCCGACGGGGCGCAGAAGCTCGTTCAGAAGATCGACGGCCAAGATGCTGAAAAGAAGGCGGCCAAGCAGCGCGAACGAGACGGCAAGCCGAAGGACGCGAATGCGAAGCCGAAGGACTCGTCCGGCAAGGGCGATCCCAAGGATAAAGACGGCAAAGACAAAGACGGCAAGGACGCCAAGCCGGGAGACGACAAGGATGGCAAGGACAAAGATGGGAAGGACAAGAACGATCCGAAGAACGCCGACAAGAATGACAAACCCGGCGATCCGAAAGACGGGAAGCCGAGCGACCCGAAGGATGGCAAGCCCAGCGATCCCAAAGATGGCAAGCCAAGCGATGCGCAGGGGAAGCCGAAAGATGGCAAGCCCAAAGAGGGGAAGCCGCAAAAGGGGCAGAGCGGCGAGCCGCAGGACATGCCTCCGCAAGACGGCGATCAGCCGAAGGATCAGAACTCGCAGGACCAGCAGGATCAGAGCGACGATGCCAAGAAGCCGGACAAGACTCCCGGCCGCGATGAGGTCGAGAAGGCCAAGCAGGAGATGGAGCGGGCCATCGAAGAGTTGAAGAAGAACCGCAATGCCAAGGCCTCCGACAAACAGGACCAGGCGCTGGCCGAGTTGCTCAAGGCGAAGGAGAAGCTCGAAGAAATTCTGCGACAACTTCGCGAGGAAGAGCGGGCGATGGTCCTCGCCGCGCTGGAGGCTCGTTTCCGCGACATGCTGCTGAAGCAGGAAGCCGTGAACAACGGGACACTCGGCATCCACGCCGTCCCCCTCGACAAGCGATCCGACCGGCATCGCAATCGAGCGGTCGAGTTGGCGCGGAACGAGGACGAAATTTCGCTGCTCGCCGCGAAGGCACTGACGCTGCTGAAAGAGGAGGGTTCGTCGGTCGCGTTCCCCGAGGCGGTCGAGCAAATTCGCGAAGACATGCTGACCGTCGCCCGCCGCCTCGAACGAGTTGATGTCGGCGAATTGACTCAGAACATTGAAGCCGACATCGTCGAATCGCTGCGTGAGATACTGGAGGCCCTTCAAAAGGAACTTGAAAAGCTCAAGGACCAGAAACAGCAGTCGCAGAAACCACAGCCACAGGAGAAGAAGCCACCGCCGCTGGTCAACAAGCTGGCGGAATTGAAAATGCTGAGGTCGCTGCAATATCGAGTCAACCGCCGCACGAAGCAGATGGGCCGGTTGGTCGAAGGCGAACAGGCCCTCGACGCCGATGTCGTCAGCCAACTGAGGCAACTCTCGGAACGACAGGCCAAGGTCCAGAAGGCGACCCACGACTTGGCAACGGGGAAGACGGACTGAGGAACCCTGAGCAAAGGCAAAGACCGGAAGAAATCTTGGAACACTAATCTCCGCTCATCTTCACCGGTTTTGATGAGCGTCGATCAGTGGGAATGAGTGTTCTGAATGGTGCGTTCTGCCGAACAATGAAAGGTTCAATCATGACACCGCAAACCGTGGAAGAGCGGCTGACCGCCATTGAGTTGGAACTCCAAAACCTCAAGCAGTTGGTGATCGTTTCTCCATCCGGTCACACACACACCAAGCCCAACTGGCGTCTCCATGTTGAAGGCTCTATGGAGAACGAACCATTGTTCGATGAAATGGTGAGGTTGGGTCGCGAGTGGCGTCAGTCCGAATCGATCGAAGAGTACAACGCACGGCACTCTGGAGAAGAATGAACGTGTATCTGCTCGATACCGACCATTTGACAATCCTGCAACGAAAACGTGGGGCAGACTACGCGCGGCTATCTCAGCGAATGAGCCGCTGCGCGCCGTCGGACTTCTTCGTGAGCGTTGTTTCGTTCCACGAGCAAGTCATGGGATTCAACGCGATTCTTCAAAGATCAAGTTCGAGGGCTGAAACACTGTTTGCATACAGCCTGTTTCAATCCATCCTCCGCGATTTTTCCGAGCTTCATGTTCTCCCTTTCGACGACTCCGCATTCGACGTGTTTGAACGGATTCGTCCTAGTTGCCGAAGAGTTGGGACGAACGATCTGCTCATCAGTTCAATTGCTTTGGCAGCAAACCTAATCGTGCTAACAAGAAACACGATCGACTTTGGCCGAATCCTCGGTTTGCGATTTGAAGATTGGCTTCTCGATAATCCGCAGGCGTCGCCTGAGTAACGCAGTCAAATGTTTCAGGAGATTTTTCATGGGACGATTGGTCAACGCGACAAGGGCTTTCTGCATCTTTCTGTTACTCATGACACGGCTCAATGCCGCAGAGGTCTTCGCACCGATGAAGGTTGAGGAGGCGAAGAGTCAGGTGCTGGCGTGGGTCGCGTCTCAGCCGAATGTCGCTGAAGATAAGCAGCGCGAGTTGGCTGCGTTGTGGGCTGCCGGGCCATCGAGCGAGGAGGCCGATCGGTTGTTGGATTTCGTCGTGCGATCGTTTGCCGCCGTGGATGCCGATGCCGCAAAGTTGTTGGCCGCGTGCAACAGCTCTGCTCCGGGCCTGTTGCCGCCGGATGCGGCGTTCCTCAAACAGCCCGGTTGCGATGCGTTCTTCGCCGCGAACCTCGGTCTGTTCTATGGCCGGTTCCTCGTTGAACGGCGGATGTTTGATGAGGCCCTCGAACAACTGAAGGCGGTCGATCCACAACGCGTTGTCGATCCGGCGAGCTTCTTCTTTTTCAAGGCGGTCGCCGCGCAGGGGATGCTCGAAGTGAAGCCCGCGCTGGAGGCATTGGAGACGCTGCTCAAAAATGTCGAACGAGTTCCCGTGCGGTACTCGGCCACGGCGACGTTGATGGAGGCGGACTTGAAGGGACTCGAAGAGAAGTCGCTCGGTGAGATCGCCCGGTTGATGAGCGACTCGGAACGGCGACTCGATCTGGGACGAGCGGGTGAAAAAGTGCAGGGCGTTCAGGACCGGATCATCTCGGAGCTCGATGAGATCATCAAAAAGATCGAACAGCAGCAGGGTGGCGGTGGCGGCGGCGATGGTGAGGGAGGCAACAGCAACCAACCCGGCGACCCTGGCAACGACAGCCGTGTCAAAGGGACCGAGGCTCCCGGTGACGTGGACAAGAAAAAATTCTCGAAGGACGGCAACTGGGGCAACTTGCCTGGCAAGGATCAGGCCAGGGCGAAGAGCGATCTCAACCGAAACTTTCCGTCCCACTACGGCCGTGCGATTGACCAGTACTTTCGTAAACAGTCCGAACGCGCGGCGAAGAACAAGCCGTGATGATGTCTCGGCAAATCTCCTCCCTTTCACTGAAATGCCCGTTCCATGCCCGTCTGGTCTTTACTCGTACTCTGTCTCACCACGGCACCGCCCGTGGAAGTGACGACTCTCAAGGGAGAGCAGCACGTCGGTTCGCTCGAACGCTTGAGCGGTGACGAAGTCGTCCTCAAAACGCCGACCGGGGCGGTGACGATTCCCGCCGCCGAGTTGCTGGCGTTGCGAGCCCCCTCTGCCGCGACGACTCCCGCCGTGGGTGAGTCCGCCGCCGACGTGCGGCTGGTCGATGGGACGCGCTTGCGGGCGACGAGCTTTGCCTCGAACGGGACCGAAGCCACCATCGCGCATCCGCAGTTGGGAACGCTCAAACTGCCGATGAAGGTGGTGCAGAGCGTGCGGTTCGCCGCGCCCGATGCGAAGGTCGATGCGGCGTGGAGCCAGTTGCTCGACAAGACTCCGAAGAAGGATCAGGTCGCGGTGAGGAAGGGCGATGTGTTGGATCACCTCGACGGTGTGATCGGGTCGCTCGACGAATCGTCCGTCAAGTTTCAACTCGATGGCGAGGAGATCCCCGTCAAACGCGAGCGGGTGTTTGGCTTGATCTACGCGCGTCGCGAGAACTTGTCGAGCAAGGCGGTCGCGGCCGTTGAACTCTCCTCCGGCGACCGGCTCGCGGCGAAAGCGGTTTCGTTCGACGGTGAGGCTTGGAAGGTGAAGCTGGCCTCGGGGGCCGACGTTTCGGTTCCGATGCCGCTCGTGCAGACGGTCGATTTCAGTCTCGGCAAGATCGCGTACCTGTCGAACCTCGAACCGCGCGACGTGAAGTACACGCCGTTCTTCGATTTCGTCTGGGAGTACCGCCGCGATCGCAGTCTCGACGGCAAGTCGCTCAGCCTCGGCAACAAGGTCTATGCGAAGGGCCTCGCGCTCCATTCACTCACCGTGCTGAAGTATCGTCTCGGCGGAGACTATCGTCGCTTTCAGGCCGTGATGGGAATCGACGACGACATCCGCGTGGCGGGCAACGTCGATGTGGTCATCAAGGGAGACGGTCGCCCGCTGTTCAAAGGGGCCGCGCGTGTGAATCAACCGCCCCAACCATTGGACCTCGATGTGTCGGGCGTCGTCGAACTGGAGATCACCGTCGATTACGGCGACGACAAACTCGACATCGGCGACCGGCTGCATCTGGCCGACGCGAAGGTGGTGAAGTAGCCGGCAGCGATTGGCTCGTGAGCCATGACCGAGGAGTTGAGAACGACATGACCGTGACCTGGATTCGATGTGCGTCAGTGTTGATGGTGTTGTGCCTCGCTCGGATGCTGAACGCCGCCGAGGCCGACGTGTTGAAGGCGCAGCAGGCTCGCGTGGAGGTCGTGCGGACGGCGGCTCCGGCTGTCGTGGCGATCTTTTCGGCGGATGGGAATGGTGGCGGGTCGGGAGTCCTCATCTCGGCCGATGGGTACGCGCTGTCGAACTTTCATGTGACGAGTGCCTGCGGCGACTTCATGAAGTGCGGGCTGAACGACGGGAAACTGTACGACGCCGTGATCGTTGGCATCGATCCGACCGGAGACGTGGCCGTCATCAAACTGCTCGGGCGTGATGACTTTCCCCACGCGCCCCTCGGCGACAGCGACAAGTTGGCTGTCGGTGACTGGACCTACGCGATGGGCAATCCGTTCTTGCTGGCGACCGACTTTCAACCGACCGTCACGGCTGGAATTGTCAGCGGACTGCATCGGTATCAGTACCCGGCCGGGACGCTGCTCGAATACACCGACTGCATTCAGGTCGATACGTCGATCAATCCGGGGAACTCGGGAGGGCCGCTGTTCAACGCGGCTGGCGAACTGGTCGGCATCAACGGACGGATCTCGGTCGAGAAGCGGGGGCGGGTGAACGTCGGGGCCGGCTACGCGATCTCGATCAATCAGATCAAACACTTTCTCGACCATCTCAAGGGAGGACACATCGTCGATCACGCGACGCTCGGGGCGACCGTGCGAACGGGCGCGGATCGCATCGTTCTCATCGACACGATCCTCGAACAGTCCGATGCCTTCCGGCGCGGGCTGCGCGAGAACGATGAGTTGGTCTCCTTCGCCGGACGGCCCATTGGCAGCGTGAACCAATACAAGAACATCCTCGGCATTTACCCGAAGGGCTGGTCGCTGCCGCTCGTCTATCGGCGCGAGGGCAAGAAGCAGGAGATCGTGGTTGAACTGAGGGCCTTGCACCGCGCATCCGAGTTGAAGCAGCCGGCGACTCCCAAGACTCCGCGTCCGAAGGGGAAGAAGGCTCCCGGTGGAGAGGGGCCGGACGGCGACGGCCCTGCCACCGCGAAGTTGCCCGAGGAAAAACTGCCTGATGAGTACAAGAAACTGTTCGTGAAGAAGGCGGGCTATGCGAACTACTACTTCAATCAGCAGGAGCAGCAGCGCGTGCTGCGCGGGTTGGAGTCGCTCCAAAGTTGGCGGGCTTCGACGGGGCGTTGGAAGCTGACGGGCAAGACCGCCGCGAATGAAGATTTTTCGTTGACGATGACCGACAAGGCGCTGGGCCTTCAGCTTCCGAACCGTCCCGGTTTGCAGCCGCTGGAAAACGGAGCCGACTTCCTCGACGAGCCGCCCGGCTCGGGAGGGCTGCTCGCCGCGCTGCAACAGTTCAAACTGCTGCTGACCAGGGGACCGGAGAGTTTCACCGAGTTCTCGTATGTCGGCAGCCAGCCGCTCGACGGACGTGGGGCCTCGGTGGATGTGCTGCTGACGAGAAAAGGAGGCGTTGAAACGCACTGGTACTTCCGCAAGAACGACGGGACGTTTGTCGGATTCGACTCGAGCCTCGGCACGGATGTCGATGCGTGCGAGATTCGCTTCCTGCAATTCGGCGACTTCGCGGGCAAGCGGTTTCCGTCCCGCTTCACGATCCACCACGGAGACGCCGACTTCGCGACGTTCGATGTGCTGACGCTGGATGTGGAACCAACTTCGTCTACCGAAGGAAAGAACTGACGTGGACGCGCGGCAATATATCGAAGGCCGAACAACGGAACGGGAACTCGAATCGCCAATGGTCGAGTCGCCAGCATGGAGTCGTCGCCGCACCCTCCTGCAAGCGGCATTGTGGCTTCCGGTGTTGCTCTTCGGAGCATGGGCCGCTCTGCAATGGTCGCATCGTCCGCGATATCCCTATGGACCGAGCCACTGCTGTGATAAAGGGCTGATGTCCACATTGAGGTCTTATGCCGATACCCATGACGGATGGTTTCCAAAAGGGGAATCAACCCCAGAAGCTTCGTTGAGTCTTCTATACAGATTCGATCGCAACGTGCTCTATGCCTTGCCCGGCAAGACCGTCCCCGAATCAACAGTGCGAACCATTCTTGAGAGCGGGCGATTGCTCGATCCGACGACGTGTGGGTGGCACTACGTTGAAGGTCTTCGCACCGACGATGACGGGCAACTCGGATTGTTCTGGGATAAGGCGGGACTGGGCCATAACGGCGAATACTTGCGGGAAGGTGGTCATCTTGTTGGCAGAGTGGCAGGGCACGTTGATTATGTCCGTGGCAACGACTGGCCAGCGTTTCTGGCCGAACAGGCGGAGTTGCACAAGAAACTGAAGCGAGAACCCAAGGCGAAAGCAGAGGTCGTCGAGTGACTCCATCGAGTAATCGGACATGTTTCGGGTGGACGTTGGTTGCAGTCGCCGCAGTGGTGTTGCTCTCGGAGTGCTTTCAAGTACAGACGTTCGCGCAGTCGTCGGGTGAGACGATTTCGTCCGTCTCGCCGAAGGTTGTGAAAATATTTGGGGCGGGGGGCGGGGCGAAGCTGCACGCTTATGGCTCGGGGTTTCTGGTCTCTGACAAGGGGCACATTGTTACGGTGTGGAGCCACATTTTGGATGGCGACACCGTGAATGTGGTCCTGCACGACGGGCGACGTTTCGAGGGGAAGGTTGTCGGGGCCGAGCCGCCACTGGACATGGCGGTGCTCAAGATTGAGGCCGAGGGGCTGCCGTACTTCGATCTGGCGCAGGCCGCTGCGGCGGGACCGGGGACGCGCGTGCTGGCCTTTAGCAATGCGTGGAAGGTCGCCACGGGAGACGAGCCGGTCACGGTGATGCACGGCGTGATCTCGGCCAAGACCTCGCTGGCCGCTCGGCGCGGGGCGTTCGAGTCTCCCTACAACGGCCCGGTCTACGTGGTCGATGCGATCACGAACAACTCGGGCGCGGCGGGCGGTGTGCTGACAACCTGGGACGGACGGTTGCTCGGGATGCTCGGCAAGGAGCTGCGGAACACGCAGACGAACACTTGGCTCAACTATGTGATGCCGATGAGTGAACTGAAGCAGACGGTCGAGGAGATCATCGCGGGCCGCTTCTCCTCAACGAAGCGAACCGACGAGGGCGAAGACAGCCCCGGCAAGGTGAAGCCGCGCCGGTACGAGGCCCTCGATTTCGGCATCGTCACCATCCCCGATGTCGTCACCCGCACTCCGGCCTACATCGACCGCGTCCTCCCCGGCTCCCAAGCCGAGAAAGTCGGCCTGTTGCCAAACGATTTGATCCTCTTCGTCGGAGAAGACCTCGTTCAATCGTGCCGGATGCTGAAGGATGAACTCGGCAGACTGGAAGCCAACGATCCGCTCAAGGTCATCGTCCGCCGGGGCGACGTGCTGGTCAGTGTCGAGATGGTGACGCCGAGGAAGGTCGAATCAGAGAATTGAGGTTGAACCAGAATTGAACCATTTCCATTCGTCGCCGCCTGTTCAAAGCGTAACTCATGCTCATCGGAATCGAACCCACCGTGGACTACGCCTTCAAGCGGGTCTTCGGTCGTCAAGAGAATGAGGAGAGTCTTTGTTCGCTGCTCAACGCCGTCCTGCGTCGGCCGCCGGGGCAGCGGATCGAGTCGGTCGTGATTCTGAATCCGTTCCTTCCCCAAGAGGCACTGGATGACAAGTTGTCCGTGTTGGACATCAAGGCGCGCGATGAATCGGGGAGGACGTTCAACGTCGAGATGCAGATTCGTTTGCATCACGCCCTGCGGGAACGGGTGCTGTTCTATTGGGCGAAGCTCTACACCGAGCAGTTGACCGAGGGCGAAGACTATGCGGAATTGAGGCCGACCATTTCCGTGTTGGTGCTGGACGACATCCTCTTCCCCGAGCTGACGGGACCGCATCATCGCTTTCGGCTGTGCGAGGACTCA
>JAYUFF010000955.1:0-3614 GCA_043738825.1 Schlesneria sp. | reverse complement strand
TCTTGTTCATCAGAACCTCCTTGTTCAACAGAGGTTCTCCGATTTCAACCCGGTCAATCAACCCCAAATCTGAGACCTGACAGGGCACTAGCCACGTTTCGGCCGGTACGAGTGCGTGGCCTGGCCAAAGACGCTTTCGGCCGCTTCCATCAGGGTTTCGCTGAGGGTTGGGTGAGCGTGGATCGTCTCAGCCAGATCGCGTGCCACGGCGGCGGTCTCCACGGCGAGGGTCGCTTCGGCGATCATTTCGCCCGCGTTGACTCCGACCAGGCCGACGCCGAGGACTCGTTCGGTCTTCGGGTCGATGATCAGCTTCGTCAGTCCCTCGTTGCGAGCCAGCGTCGTCGCGCGGCCCGAGGCGGCCCATGGGAACTTCACCACTTTGACTTCGATGTTGCGGGCCGCTGCCTCGTGTTCCATCAGCCCGCACCACGCGATTTCGGGATCGGTGAAGACGACGGCCGGGATCGCGATGTTGTCGAACACGGCATGTCCGCCGGTCATGGCTTCCACCGCCACCTTCGCCTCGCGCGTCGCCTTGTGAGCCAGCATCGGTTCGCCCGCGATGTCGCCGATCGCAAAGATGTGCGCCACGTTTGAACGGCGTTGCCCATCGACCTTGATGAACCCCTTCTCGTCCACCGCCACGCCGGTCGCTTCCAAGCCGAAGCCCCTGCTGTTCGGACGGCGTCCGATCGAGATGAGGACTCGGTCGAACGTCTGCTTCGGCGCGATCCCCTCACCCGCCAGCGTCGCTTCGATCCCGGACTTGGTCCCCTTGAGGGCCTCGACCTTGGTGTTGAGATGGATCGCGGTGAACTGTTTCTCGATCCGCTTCTGTAGTGGACGCACGAGATCGCGGTCGGCTCCGGGGAGCAGGCCGCTCGTCAGTTCAACGACCGTCACTTTCGAGCCGAGCGCCGCGTAGACCGTGCCCATTTCGAGGCCGATGTAGCCGCCTCCAACCACCAGCAGCGAACCGGGGATGTCGGCTAGTTCGAGTGCGCCGGTCGAGTCCATCACGCGCGGATCGCCGATCGAGAACATCGGCGGCATGGTGGGAGACGATCCCGTCGCGATGATCGCCTTGTCGAACGTCAGCCGTTCGGTCTTGCCGTCGGTGTGTTTCAACTCGATGGTGTTCGCGTCGAGAAACGTGCCGCGCGCTCCGATCAGGTTGACGCCGCGTGCCTTGCACAGCTCGGTGATGCCGCCCGCCAGCTTGCCGATAACGGAGTCGTTCTTCCACGCTCGCAGCTTGGCGAGATCGATCTTCGGCGTGCCAAACGACAGACCGTGCTCGGCCGATTCCCGAGTCTCATTGATGAGCTTCGCGATGTGCAACAGCGCCTTCGACGGGATGCAGCCCCGGTTCAGACAGACGCCGCCGGGTCGAGCACCCTCATCGACGAGCGTCACCTTCAGCCCATGATCGGCCGCCTCAAACGCCGCCGGATATCCACCCGGTCCACCGCCGAGCACGAGAAGTTCTGTGTGTGTGTCTGCCATCTGGTTCCGTCTCAAGATTCTTCGAGTGAGAGTAAAAACAAAACACGCCCGAGGTGCGAACGAAATCTCGCGCACAACGGAGCGGGAGTCTAGTCAGTTTGCGTGTGTCTGGCACGTCAGCCACTCTCAAGAGGAAGAGGGGTCGCTTTATTGGATCAAGGAATGGGGTGTCACAAGGGGCCGGGGTCAGGCACTTCGGAATTCGGAATTGGCCGAGCAAAGATTCTGACGAAACAACGACTGAAGACGGCCAATTCCGAATTCCGAAGTGCCTGACCCCTGACGTGGAAGAAGGAGGATCGCAGCGACAGTTGACGATGGGTCGCGCGCCGCCTACCGTGCGACCTCCACGACGATGGCTCGATTGGTCACACTGCGCAGGAGGCGTGCATGTCTGCCGAGGCTCCCCGTTTTGATCAGGCTGAGTTGTCCGCTGGTTCCTCCGCCGCGCCGCCGACTCGCGTGCGCATCGGCGTCGCCGCCGTGTTGACTCTGATGGCGTGCCTGCTCTATCTCGACCGGTTCGCCGTGGGGATCGCGTCCGAGTACATCCGCGAAGACCTGCGGATGACGCAGACGCAGATGAGCTGGTTCCTGAGCGCGTTCTTCTGGTCGTATGCCCTCTCGCAAGTCCCGGCCGGTTGGTTGAGCGACCGCTTCGGCCCGCGATTGATGCTGACGATCTACATCCTCACGTGGTCCGCCTTCACCGGTTTGCTGGGACTGGCGGCCTCGGTCTGGCTGGTGCTGTGCCTGCGCCTCTACTGCGGAGCCTCCCAAGCCGGAGCCTTCCCCGTCTGCGGCGGCCTGATCCGCGCCTGGTTCCCGATCTCGCAACGCGGCACGGCCAGTTCCATTATCGCCCTCGGAGGCCGCGCGGGCGGAGTGCTCGCTCCGATCCTCACCGCGTGGCTGATGGTCTACATGGGCAGTCTTCGCGACCCGTCCGTCAATTTCAAAGCCGATGAGGTAATTGAAGTCGATTGGTTTCTGACTCGAATAGGCCTCATTCCGACTTTCGCCGATCTTTCGGAGAAGCTCGTTTCCCACATTAAACCTCAATTCCACGATAATGACGATTGGCGCAAGGAATGGAGATGGATCCACGTCGCAGCGACCGCTGCAAGGGGAGACGAGAAGTATCGTCGTAGTTTGGAATCGGACCTTGCGGATTCGGAGCGGAACGGCGTGGCAAAGTCTTTTCGCCGGATGACAAAGCAAGAGGGCGATCGTCGCGAGTGGGAGAAAGAGCAGTCCCTCCGGCAGTGCATTGCGGACGGACTCAACGAATGCCTGGATGACCGGGATCTCTTTGAAAGTTCCGTCATCAAGCAACTCAAGCTTACAGCGAAGTCGAAGCGAATGGTCCAGTCGATTGAGACCGGAGAACAGCTCAGCCAGGACCAGATTCGAATGCTGAACCGGTCCCTCTTAGAGGCCGCATTCCCTCGCGATCTGGCGAAGTTGGATGGACGCGGGTGGCGGCCCACATTGATTCTCTACGGACTCGTGGGTCTGGTGGTGGCGTTGGCGTTTGCGTGGGTGGGTCGCGACACACCGAAGAAACATCCGAGGTGCAACGAAGCCGAGCGGAGTTTGATCGACGATGAGATGACTCGCATGGCGAAAGCGGTCGAGCCGCGAGATGCTCCGTTTCCGTGGAAGGCGGTGCTGACGAGCCTCAGTCTGTGGGGGAACAGCCTGATGCAGGTCTTCACCAACATCGGCTGGCTGTTCGTGGTGACGTGGCTGCCGAGGTATCTCGACAAGGTGCATGGCGTGCCGCTGGCCGAGCAGGCGTTGATGACGGCGGTGCCGACGGCGGCCGGGATCATCGGAATGTTCTGCGGTGGCCGGTGGACTGATCTGGCGGTTCGAAAGGCGGGCCTCAAATGGGGACGCCGATTGCCGATCACATCGACTCGGTTAGTCGCGGCATTGGGGTACGGCATCTGCCTCATACTCGGGCTGACCTGCACGCCCGATCCGACGACGCGGTGGCTGCCGTGGGCGATTGTGTGTGGCCTCAGCGTGATGGTGATGGGCGTCGATCTGGGCATTCCCGCCGTGTGGGCCTACGCGCAGGATGTGGGAGGCAAATACAC
>JAYUFF010000954.1:0-3619 GCA_043738825.1 Schlesneria sp. | reverse complement strand
GGGCGTTGCTCTACTCGCTGTTTCGATTCACGGAAGCCGTGGGCCTGTGGTATCAGAAACGCTGGGCGGAGTGGCTGGGACTGTTCTCCGGCAGTCTGTACGTGCCGATCGAGCTGTATGAACTGTTTGAAGGCGTCAGTTGGCCGAAGGTGCTGGTCCTGGCGGTCAACCTGCTCATCGTGGCCTACTTGGCCAACGTTCTGGTTCGCTCATCTCGTGAGCAAGGCAGGGCCGTTTCTACTGGCCATGCTCATGATTGATCGACTGACGAATGGCCGGTGAAACCGGCCCTATGCCGCTGTGTTCTAGCGGCGGAGTGTCGGTCCAAGATTCCAATCCCAGCCACCACGTCGCTAGAATCTGTAACATGGCAAAGAAGCAATCAGCAACGAGTCCGTCAAACCAAGATCAGGATGAGCGGTACTTCCAACTGATCCAGCGAGCGTTGGCTGTTTGCAAAAACTATCGGCCGAAGTTTGGCCAAGGACGCAAAGCCGGACTCACGTTGGACGAGTTCCGAACGCTGTATCAAAGCGATCCGTTCTACACGTGGTTTGGCCTCGATTCGCCGTTGCTCTATGCGGCTCACAAAGCGGCCGGAGGAATGACCTCGGTTTATCGGCAGATCGGCACTGGCTGCGAACGACTATTCCGACAACTGCTGCAAGATTCGCTTGGACTGAATGCCGAGCAGGTTGCGTGGTCGTACCTGGTGCCCGGCTCTGGCGGTAAGCCACGAAAGCTATCACTCGACGGCCGCATTCCATTGTCCGCGATTTCCGATGCGGCGGCGGCGGATCGTGTGCGTTTGTGGTTGCGTGATGCGGCGAACGCATTGAAGGTCTCCAAGAAAGTCGCTGCGACTTTGGAAGGCCCGGTCTTCGAGGTTCGGCAAGGCTATAAGAGCAAAGACTCGAAGCGACAGAACGCTGACGTCGGCAACGCAGCCAACGCCTATGCGAATTCGTATTTGCCGGTTGTCGTGTTGCTTTCGTCGCAAATCGACGACGACATCGCGGAACGCTACCTTCGCGCTCAGTGGCTCATCTTGCGCGGAACTGTCTCAGGCTCTCCGTTGGCATCCACGTATTCATTCGCTCGCGATGTGTTGGGTTACGACTTGGCGGGCTTCTTCAATCGAAACTCCGCTCGCATTCGCACGGAAGTCGAAATCGTGATCGAGGCACTGCTGTCATGAAGATGGACCTAGCTGACAAGTACCTGTCGAACCTCGTCGCGGGAGACAACCGGCGGCAGAAGGCGCATCTAACGTTTCGTGGCAACGCGAAACGGGGACGTCATGGTTGGTTGCGTCTGACTCCAGCGTATTCGCTGCATGTGGTCAATGAGATTCTGGCCAACACGGGACCGAATGAATTGATTCTTGATCCGTTCTCCGGCACGGCCACGACGACGTTGGCAAGCGTCACTCGCGGAATCAACGCTCATTCGGTGGACGTCAATCCGTTTCTCGTGTGGCTGGGAAACCTGAAGCTGAGAAATTTTCCCAAGACGACCGCCGACGAACTGCTCGTTGAAGCTCGCCGCTTGAGGAAAGCCGCATCCGGCCCCGGTTCGTCTTGGACGCCGAACCTGCACCAGATCGAAAAATGGTGGGATGAGAAAACGCTGGCTTCACTCGCAGACTTGTTTGCAGGGATTTCCAACAGCAAGGCGTCGGAGCCAGTGGTTGATCTGCTCAAGATCGCGTTTTGCAAAGTGATGATCGCGACGTCGAACGCGAGCTTCGGACATCAGTCGATGTCGTTCAAGAAAGCCAAGGCCGTCCGTCAGCCTCAGCCAACATTGTTCGCGGACTTCGACGACTCAGACGAACCAATCGACCTCGGCCGAATGTTTGCGGAAGCCGTGGACGAAGTCGCCGAGGGACTGACTTCCGAGACGCCCACCGCCCGTGGTGAAGTCTTCTTGGGCGACTCTCGGCATCTCGACAAGGTGCTGAAGAAGTCGGCGTACTCCACGGTGATCACCTCGCCGCCGTATCCGAACCGCATGAGCTACATCCGCGAACTCCGTCCCTACATGTACTGGCTGGGCTTTTTGGAAAGCGGGCGACAGGCCGGCGAGATGGATTGGCAAGCGATCGGCGGCACATGGGGCTGCGCGACGAGCAATCTCTCGGATTGGGAATCGACCAACGGCGACGTGGCTTACCCGCATTTCAACGACATCGTTTCGGCGATTTCGGAGCAGCATCCATTGCTGGGCAAGTACGTGCATCGCTACTTCGACGACATCAAGCTGCATCTCCAGAGCCTGCGAAAAGTCGTGACGCCCAAAGCTCGCTGCTTCTACATTGTGGGCAACTCCAAGTTCTACGACACGATGTTGCCCGTCGAAGAAATCTATGCCGCGTTGTTCGAGGATGCTGGCTTCACCGATGTCGGCTGGAAAGCGATTCGCAAACGCAACTCGAAGAAAGAACTCTTCGAGTACGTCGTTCATGCCATCGCGCCATGAGCCGCAGTGACGAGAGACAAGAGTTCAGCACGGTAGGGCCGGCTCCAATCCTCGCCCCTTGCTCCCTGCTGAACTCACCCTGCGCGAGCAAAACATTCGTAGAGGCTGGCGTAGGGGCCGCCGGCTTGGACCAGTTCATTGTGCGTGCCGCGTTCGATGATGTGGCCGTGGTCGAGGACCAGGACGAGGTCGGCGTGGCGGATTGTGCTCAGGCGGTGAGCGACCACGAAACTGGTGCGGCCGTCGAGCAGTACGGCCAATGCGCGTTGCAGACGCTGCTCGGTTTGAGGGTCGATGGAACTGGTCGCCTCGTCGAGGATCAGCAGCTTTGGGTCGGCGAGCAGCGCGCGGGCGAAGCAGACCATCTGACGTTGGCCCAATGATAAATGGCCGCCTCGTTCGCCAACCTCGGTGTCGAATCCCTGCGGCAGCGATTCGATCAGGTCGAGGCAATCGAGGCGGCGGCAGACCTCGCGCAGTTCCTCGGACGTGGCCTCCGGCTTGGCGAAACGCATGTTGTCGGCCACCGTCCCCATGAACAAGAAGTTCTGTTGCAGGACGAGGCCGAACTGGCGGTGCAGGGACTCGGTCTGAAGCCGCTGCAAATCGCGGCCATCGATGAGGACTCGACCGCTGTTCGGCAGATAGAACTTGGCGAGCAGGTTGATGATCGACGTCTTGCCGCTCCCCGTGTGACCGACCAGCGCGATCGTCTGGCCCGGCCGCGCGACAAAGCTGATGTCGTGCAGCACCGGTCGGTCCGGGTCGTAGCCGAATGTGACATGCTCGAACTCGACCCGTCCTTCGAGGTGCGAGATCGCCTCCGCGTCGGGGGCGTCCGTCCAGTCGGGCTGGCGGTCCAGCAGCGCGAACAGCCGCTCGGCTCCCGCCATCGCGGTCATCGCCTGGTTGTACTGATTGCCGAGAATCGTCAGCGGCGCGAAGAAGACGTTGGCCATGAAGAAGAAGCCGACCAGCTCGCCCAGATTCGTCGTGGCGTCGGGCTGCAAGACTCGCCAGCCACCGATGAGCAACAGCAGCGCGATGAAGACCTGGTTGTTCAGCTCCACCAGCGGCAGAAACAGTCCGTGAGTCCGCATCACGCTGGTGTTGTAGCGCGAATGATCGGTCACGAGGT
>JAYUFF010000953.1:0-9601 GCA_043738825.1 Schlesneria sp. | reverse complement strand
GCGTCTTCCCGCTGTGGAAGCGTGCGACGGACGAACTGGCGCGCGAGATGATTCTTGAAGGTTGGCAGGCGGTCGTGTGCAGTGTCGATCCGTCGCGTCTGGCGTCTCGGTTTGTGGGACGGCTCTACGACGAATCGTTTCTCGCCGATCTGCCTTCACAGATCGATTCTTGCGGCGAGAATGGCGAGTTTCATACGTTCGTGTTCGACGGGCCGGAGTTCGCTCGCCCCGTGAAGTGGCAACGTGGTGAAACCGTTTGCGGTGCGGCGGTCGAGTTCATCGAGCTGCTTCCGTTTGAAATGGGTGCCACGGTCACGGAGTCCTCGACGTGGTCGTGCCATGACGCAAGCGCGACGAGACGCACTCACGGCCACGTCGAGGACTCCGTGACCGTGGCACCCGAATGTCCAGTGTTGGTGGAAGGAACATCGAGATGACTCATTCACGAGTCGGCCTGTTGATCGGCCTGTTGGTTTATTCGGTCGCGATCCGGTTGCTGCCGTACGTCCTGCAAAACTGCGACGTGAAGCTGGACCCGACGATCTTGTTCTACCCGTGGAACTTTTCGCCGCTGACGGCGGTCTGTTTGATGAGTGGTGCGTGTCTGGCCGATCGGCGTCTGTCGTTCGCGCTGCCGCTGAGTGCGATGCTGCTCAGCAACATTGGCATCGGCCTGCTGACGGGTCGTTGGGATTGGGCGTTCCCCGCGCAGACGTGGTGGCTGACGTATGCCTGCTTCGCCGCCGCCATCTGGCTGGGGACACTGCTTCGTCGGCGAGGCACGCGCCATCCGCTGTTGACAGCGATCGGGATGGGCCTCGGTTTTGAAGTTGCCTTCTACGTGGTGTCGAACTTCGTGTGTTTCTACGGCAGTGCGTCGATGTATCCGCAGACACTGTCCGGGCTGATGGAGTGCTACGCCGCCGCATGGCCCTTCTTCCGCAATGCGCCGACCAGTACGCTGGCCTTCACGTTGCTGGTGTTCGGTTCGTTGGGAGCAGTTGTCCCGAGCGAGAAGCCGGCACCGACGAGCGATCTCGTCCCCGCTCCGGCAAGATAGTGCAGCAACTCAAGCAGTCCCCGTGTGTCAGCAGAGCGCCATTGGTTTCTCAGGAGTCTCCCCCATGTCGCTGCTTCGAGTCGGTTGTCTGATGTTGTGCGGAGTCGCCTCACTGGCGCGGGGGGCGGAGTCCTCGAAGCCCAACATTCTGGTGATCGTGGCGGACGATCAGGGTTACGCCGATCTCGGCGTTCAAGGGGGGAAGGACATCCCCACGCCGCACATCGACTCGATCGCCAAGCACGGCGTGAGATGCACCAACGGGTATGTCTCGGGACCGTATTGCAGTCCGACGCGAGCGGGCTTGTTGACCGGGCGCTATCAACAGCGCTTCGGTCACGAGTTCAATCCGGGCGGAGCCAACGCCTCGGGCGACATCGGGCTGACGCTGAATGAGAAGACTCTTGCCAATCGCCTGAAGTCGGCCGGGTACGCCACGGGCATGGTTGGCAAGTGGCACCTTGGCTCGGCCCCGAAGTTCCATCCGATGCAGCGGGGCTTCGATGAATACTTCGGGTTCCTCGGTGGAGCACACTCGTACTTTGACGTGGGGAACGGTCGCGATGCCGTGCAACGCGGGACCGAGCCGATCGACAAGGTCTCGTACCTGACCGACGACTTCGCGCGAGAAGCGGTCGCGTTCATCGACCGGCATCACCAGCAGCCGTTCTTCCTCTACCTGACGTTCAACGCGGTTCACAATCCGATGCAAGCTCCTCCAAAATATCAGGACCGATTCGCTGCGATCGCGAACGATAAACGTCGCGCCTACGCTGCGATGACCTCGGCGCTGGACGACGCAGTCGGCGCGGTGCTCGGCAAGCTGAAGGAGGCGAAGATCGACAACAACACGCTGATCTTCTACATCTCGGACAATGGCGGCCCACCGGTGAATGGCTCGGACAACGGAGCGTTGCGTGGATACAAGGCTCAGACGCTGGAAGGCGGCATCCGCGTGCCGTTCTTCGTTCAGTGGAAGGCCAAGCTGCCCGCCGGTGTCGTGTACGAGCAGCCGGTGATTCAGCTCGACTTCCTGCCGACGGCCCTCGCGGCGGCCGGTGCCCCGGCGGTGACGGACGCGAAGCTCGATGGAGTCAACCTGCTGCCGTACCTGACCGGCGACAACAAGGCCGCGCCGCACGACGCCCTCTACTGGCGCTTCGGCCAACAGACGGCGATCCGCATGGGGAACTGGAAGCTCGTCAAACACAACCAGTCTCAGTCGGTCGAACTCTACGATCTGTCGCAGGACATCGGTGAGAAGAATGACCTGTCCAAGCAGCATCCCGGCAAGTACGCGGAACTCGCAGCGGCTTGGAAGAAGTGGGACGGCGAACTCGTCGAACCGACCTGGGGCGGACGGCAAGCCGGCGCGAAGAAGGCAAACAAGAATAAAAAGAAGGCGGCTCAATGAACCCACTTCCTCGCCGGACGCAGGGCCATCGTCTTCCTCACAGTGGGAAGCGGGTGCCACGGTCACGGAGCTTCGACGTGGCCGTGAGTCTGGGAAACCGGCGATGCCTCGCCGCACGGCCACGTCGAAGCTCGGTGACCGTGGCACCCCAATTCAACAAGGCGATGGCTCTGCATCGGACACCGATGTTGTCGAGCGTCGTCGTGTTCCTGCTGCTCGCCACTCCGGCGCTCAGCGAGGACAGGACGAACAGAGAGAAGCAAGTCGGCGATGCGCCACTCGTCTTCGTCCGTGCGGGAGACATTCCGATTTTGCTGTCGGCCCCGCACGGAGGCCGTCTCGCGATTCCGGACGTTCCCGAGCGAAAGGCTGACGGCGAGAAACAGTTCGTCACGACGCGCGATGACAACACCGCCGAGCTGACGATGAAGCTGGCAGCAGAACTGGAGAAGCAACTCCACGGCAAGCCGTTCGTCGTGGTGGCTCACTTCGAGCGAAAGTATCTCGACGTGAACCGGCCCGCCGAGGACGCTTACGAAGTCGAGGCGGCCAAACTCGTCTATGAGCAGTATCACGCGGCGCTGGGTCAGTCGTGCCGGACGATTCGCGAACGCTGGCCGCACGGACTGCTGCTCGACATCCACGGCCAGGCCGCCGAGCCGGACAAAATCATCCGAGGCACGGCCAACGGCGACACGGTGAGGCTGCTCGTCGAACGTCACAGCCGCGCGGCAGTCATCGGCCCGCGCAGTCTGTTCGGCGCGCTGCACGAAGCGGGCATCCCGGTCCTTCCCCATCTGGAGACCGACGCCCGCGAAGTGAAGTTCAACGGCGGCCACATCGTCCGCACCTACGGCAGCCATCGCGAGGGTGGGCTGGACGCCATCCAACTCGAACTCGGCACCGACTTCCGCAAGAAAGCCAAGCTCGACGAGACGGCCCGCATCCTGACCGACGCCGTGCGAACTCATTGCACGCACTATCTGACACAGGCCGTCAAACCTCAGAAGTGACCGGCCCGCACTCAAGCTGGAGTCTGGGTGCCACGGTCATGGAGCTTCGACATGGCCGTGCTCTTCTGAGTCACGGCTTCGTCACGGCTTCCCAATCCCTCGTCCATCAGCACGGCCACGTCGAGGACTCCGTGACCGTGGCACCCGCACCCGACACCGTCGATTCGTGGAGAGAACGCTACCTGTCGTCGCTCTCTGATTTGTCATCGTCGTCCGGCTCGGGGCTGGTCGCCTTGATCGCTCGGATGGAGTGACCGTCGTCGGAGAGCCGCAGCTTGAGCGACGAGCCTCGCTTGAGGTCGGTCAGCTTCGCCGGTTTGCCGTCGAGCGTGATGATCGTCTCGGCGGTGATCGTGAACGATTGTTGGATCGGCTGGCCTTCGTCGTTCTCTTCGCGACCGAAGACGAGCTTGTTCCCATTGGCGTCCACTTCGATCAGTTCGCCCTCGATGAGCGTGTTCTCGGCGGCTTCAGCTTCGATGGCGTTGACCAGTTTGCCGTCGCGACCAAACTCCAGCGGAACCTTCATCCCCGGCTTGAGGTCGCCTCGTGTCGCCGGCAGTCCACCGATTCGCAAGATCGCATCCGGTGCGAGTTCGACCTCCATCGGCTTCGCGTCGCCATCGTCATCGTCTCCCTCAACGATCACGATCTTGCCCGAGGCGGCAATCGACTTGATCGAGGCGTCGCGCATCTGCCCCTGCACATGAATCTCTTGCACCGTGCGATGGTCGTCGCCCAGCCTGAGCGAGACGAACTGACCCTCCTTCAAATCGGCGAGCTGCCCCGCTTCAAACGCCGTCCAAACTTTGGTCTGACTCGACACGTCGAGGCTCAGTGGAGTTGTGAAAAAGTCCAGCATGATCGTCACCGTCGAGGGGTTCCCCGCGTTCACCGCGACGATTTCCCCGCGCAAACCCTTCTCGAATCGAGTCGGTTCGTCGTGCAACATGCCATACGCGATCGTTCCGGCTGTGAGCAGCGAGACCACGCACGCTGTAACCAGTTTCAGTTTTTCCAATCCCATCATTTTCAAAACTCCTTGAGCGAGAGTGACAGCAACCGGGACCGTCCCGGCCGCCAACTTACCTGACGCAAATGCTCCGGCTGCTTGAGCCGTACCGACCACCAGCGCGGTCGATCCGGCCGCCTGAGCCGTTCCCGGCACGAGCCACGCGGCGAGAGCCACCGCCGTCAGCGAGACACCGCGCCGCACGAGCCGCATGCGCAGTTGCTCGCGTCCCCGTTCGAGACGATCCTTCACGGCGGCGACGGTGATGCCGAGTCGCTCGGCCAATTCATCGCGATTCAGTCCTTCGACCTGGCTGAGTAGCACGACCTCGCGAAACTTGGCCGGGAGCCGCGCAAGTTCCTCGTCGAGAATCTCCGACAACTCATGCACCGTCGCTTGAGAACTCGGATCGGACGATTCGCGAGTCGCCGCACTCTCCGGCCGCGTTGCCGCTGCCTGTTGCTCGACCTCACGCCGCCGCGCGGTCGAACCCCGCAGCTTCAGCGAAGTCCGCCGCGCCGTGTCATGCAACCAACCGGCAATCGACTCCTGCCAACTCAACGATCCCGCCTTGCGAGCCAAGACGAGAAACGTCGCCTGAAACGCATCCTCGGCATCCGCTGCCTGCCGCAGCACTCGCCGACAGACTCCCATTACCAAACCGGAATGACGCTGAACCAGCTCGGCAAACGCGGCCTCATCTCCACCGAGAAATTGCCGCAGCAACTCCCGATCGGCTGAGACCCCGCCGGTAGACAAACCGCCTCGCGGAGACGGGCTTCCCTTCCAGCCGAGCCAGCTTCGCACCACTAACCCACGACTCATCACGCAACCCTCCGACCATTCCGCAGCAAGAACATCGGCGACAGAATACAGCAGAGAATGCCCGCTCAACGCAGTGCGGCGGTAAGAAAGTGAAAACACTATCCCGTGTCCTTGGGCCAGGTGGCCCGGATCAAATCAGGAATATGGACAGGATGTGCCACTGCTTCTCCGCGACATTCGCTCACCGAAGAGCACGGCCACGTCGAAGCTCCGTGACCGTGGCACTCCAAGTGAAAAAGGCGATGGACCTGCGCTTACTTCCACAGCGGCTTGCGGGTCTTGACCAGTTTGAGGACGGCGAGTGACTTGGCTTGGAGCGGATAGAGGTCGGCGGCGTGGAGACGGGTCTGTTCGGGGTCGCTGGCCGTGTCGAGGACGGCTTCCCAGGCTTCGCCCGCTGCGTGCGGCGGCAGACGGAACGGGATCGGGGCGATGTGCGAGTTGAAGAGGATCAGAAGCGTGTCGCCCGTGATGGTGCGGCCGCGGTCGTCGATCTCGTCGGACATCTGGCCTTCGAGTCGCATGCCCAGGCAGCGCGTGTAGTGCTTGTGCCAGTCCTGGTCGGTCATCTCGTGGCCGAGCGGTGTCAGCCAGACGACATCGCGCACGGACTCGCCCCGGATGGAGCGGCCCTGGAAAAACTTGCGCCGTTGGAGGATCGGCTGCTCCTGCCAGAAGCGGATGGCGCGGCGGACGAACTCCAGAAATTCTTCTTCCTCATCCGTGAGCCGCCAGCGCAGCCAACTGACGGGACTGTCCTGGCAGTAGGCGTTGTTGTTGCCTCCCTGCGACTGACTCAATTCGTCGCCTCCGCGCAGCATGGTGACTCCCTGCGAGAAGAGGAGCGTCGCGATGAAGTTGCGTTTTTGTCGTTTGCGCAGCTCGCGAACGGTGGCGTCGCCGGTCGGGCCTTCGGCTCCGCAGTTCCAACTGAGGTTGTGGTCGTCACCGTCGCGGTTGTGCTCACCGTTGGCTTCGTTGTGCTTGTGGTCGTAACTGACCAAATCGTGGAGACAGAAGCCGTCGTGAGAGGTCACGAAGTTGATGCTGGTATACGGACGCCGGCCGTTGTGTTTATAGAGGTCGCTGCTGCCGCAGAGTCGCGTGGCGAATTCACTCGCCGTGTTTCCGTCACCGCGCCAGAAGCGACGCACGCAGTCGCGGTACTTGCCGTTCCATTCGGTCCACAGCACGGGGAAGTTGCCGACCTGATAGCCTCCCGGCCCGACATCCCACGGCTCGGCGATCAGCTTGACCTGCGAGAGAATCGGATCCTGATGGATGATGTCGAGGAACGCACCCAGCCGGTCGAAGTCGTGCAGTTCGCGACCCAGCGCCGCCGCGAGATCGAAGCGGAACCCATCGACGTGCATCTCGGTCACCCAATAACGCAGGCTGTCCATGACGAGTTGCAGCACGCGCGGCGACTGCATGTTGAGCGTGTTGCCGCAGCCGGTGAAGTCCATGTAGTGGCGGGCGTCTCCCGGCACGGTGCGGTAATACGACGTGTTGTCCAATCCCTTCAGAGACAGCGTCGGGCCGAGTTGATTTCCCTCGCAGGTGTGGTTGTAGACGACATCGAGGATCACCTCGAAGCCGTTCCGGTGCAGCGTCCGCACCATGCGTTTGAACTCGTTGACCGACGCCTGCGGATCGGTGTCCGAGGCCCAGCGCAGATCGGGGGCAAAGAACGCCAGCGTGTTGTAGCCCCAGTAGTTCGTCAGTTTGCGTTCGACCAGGAACCGCTCGTCGATGTGGTGATGGACGGGCATCAGTTCGATGGCCGTCACGCCGAGCGATCGCAGGTGCCGCAGCGAACCCTCGTCGGCCAGACCCGCGTACGTGCCGCGATGCTCCTTCGGCACCCACGGGCTTTTGTTCGAGAAGCCCTTCACGTGCATCTCGTAGATCAGCGTCTTGTGCCACGGCGTGCGCGGCGGTGCGTCGCCCAGCCAGCGGAACGACGGGTTGACGACGGCCGCCAATGCAGCCGTCGCCGCGTTATCTCGCTCGTCGAAACTGAGGTCTCCCGCCGGATCGCCGACCTTGTAACCGAACGCCTCGTCACACCAGGTCAGATTGCGGCCGATGGCCTTCGCGTAGGGATCGAGCAGCACCTTGTTCGCGTTGAACCGCAGACCGCGATGAGGTTCGTAAGGCCCGAGTGCTCGAAAGCCGTAGAGTTGGCCGGGCCGCACGTCGGGACAGAAGCCGTGCCAGACGAGATCGGTCTGTTCGGGAAGCGGGATGCGATGCGATTCGCGCGTGGCGGCGGGAGAATCGAAGAGGCACAGATCGACCTGCGTCGCGTGCTCCGAGAACACCGCGAAATTAACCCCCTTGCCATCCCATGTGGCTCCCAAAGGTGAGGGCCTTCCTGGCCAAACTCGCATCGTTGCAGACTCCTGTGGTGTCGATCTGAGTTCTACTGTGACAGTTCGCATGTTCGAGTTGAGTGCAAAGTGAGAAGTGCAAAGTACAAAGTGCAAAATTCAGACACTCCTGTCCGTCGCAACGCCTGCCACGGCGGCAGGTCAGGATGTCGGTTCCCATTGGGAAGTGTGGTTGTCCCGCATTCACTTTGCACTTTGCACTTCGTACTTTGCACTTCTCACTTGGCACTGAATCTTTCCAACCCAATCCATCACAGTCGAGTTAGTTGCGGGCTTGAAGCCTGGCGGTCAAGGTGCAGCGGCGGCAAAAATTGTTCGACCCGCACCAACCCGAAGCGTGAGCGAGTGATTCGGATCGCCGTTCCTCGCTCACGCTTCGGGTTGGTTTGGTCGGGGCCATGACTTCCTGCCACTCACCGACTGCCCAATGATTCAGCAGCCCCGCCGATGTCGCGGCGTAGTCTAGCAGGGGAACGTCTGTTCGGAAGGCGTCTTGCTCAACGCATCAGAGATGACGCAATCCACGTGCCCACGGCGATGGGTTCTCTTCATCTGAGCCATCCGATGCTGTGGCGAGCCATCACGACAACAGGGCCACCAGAAACCAGCCGAACAGCGACAAGTCGTAGATCAACGCCAACGCGATCGCCATGCGACGGACAGGAATCGACGAACCCCAGCAGATGCGATGAGCCAACCATCCGCAGGCAGTCGCGGCAAGCACAACGCCGAACGCAGACGTGATCCCGAGACAAATCAACAGACCGAACATGACGTGCAAATTGACGCTGAATTGGGGCAGAACCAAACCGGCCAGAACGGTGAAGGCAAGCAGCGTTGGCCCGAGAACAATTCGCCGGGCGATTCGGATCGCCTCGCGTCGAGCCTCGTTCGACTCCAACGTCCCCTCGTCATCGACCTCGTGTTCGAGTCCGATCTCGCGAAGCTGCTGGTAGTACCGCTCGTCCATTCCGTTCGCTTTGCTTCAGCTCACCGCTTTGCTTCAGCTCACATCGTCGCGCCGGATCAGGTCGGGGCCGTCGCCGAGCACCTTCTCGTACTTGCCGGTCGAGGTCTTCTGGTACTTCGTGAAGCCCTGCTTCTCCAGATGCTTGTTGCTGATGTCCCCCTTGATCCGGTCGCCGGGAGGCATCGGGCCGTTGATGACCGAGAGGATGCGTTCGACCGGCTCGCCCGTTTCGGGATGTTCGGTGAGCGGCGTCTCGCCGAGACGTTGCAGGACTTCAAATGTTTTCCCGTGCGACCCATCGGGCCGGATGACGGCGTACTCGTACAAAGGCATGAATCGAACTCCTTGAAGTTGAGGCCATTGTCATCGCCCCGCCGAACGATGCAAGCCCGCAGAACCGACGTTTCTTCGCGGCTCAATACAGGTTGTTCTTGTAGGCACCGTCGAGCAGCATCTGCATCTTGGCGACATCGTAGTCCGGCAGTTGCACCTGATCGCACAGCATCTCGGCCGCGCAGGGGAGGCTCTGCAACGCCGGTCGGTCGTGCGACTCCCACAGCTTCGATCGCAACAGGGCCTTCGCGCATTGCAGGTAGCACTCCTCGACCTCGACGGCCACCGCGAGCTGCGGCCGTTTGCCCTGCGCGCTGAGCGGCGTCAGCCACGCTTCATCGCGAATGATCGCCGCGCGGCCATTGACGCGCAGCGTCTCGCCAAAGCCGGGAACCAGGAACAGCAACCCGATGCGGCCGGTCTCCAGAATGTTGCGGAAGCTGTCCACCCGCCGGTTCCCCGGTCGGTCGGGAATCAGCAGCGTCCGGTCATCCACCACCTGCACGAACCCCGCCGCATCGCCGCGGGGCGAGGCATCGCAACGTCCGTCAGCCGCATGCGTGCTGATCACCACAAACGAC